>CALBIE010000302.1 GCA_937893495.1 uncultured Verrucomicrobiales bacterium
AATATCCGCCCAGCCAGCCGTTTTGACGCTCAGCACCTTGTCCTGGTTCGCCACCAGCGTGACCACGCCCGCCAGCGTGTGGTGATCAATAAACGGCTGCAGAAGTTTCGCAATATCGGCCGCCTGACCGGACGCCGGAAACAGGAACGCAGCGACCAGCAGCGTGACGATATGGGGTTTGGTGAGGGAAGTTGTTTTCATAGAAAGATGGTGAAAGTTCGGCAGCCAGCTCATGACGCCGTCGCTTGACCGATTCTTCAGCGTATTTGGAACAGCGGGCTCTGAACCAGTTCGTGAATCAGCGTGCGAATGCCGCCGCCCTGCTTCTGAGTGCTGGCGGCGATGGCGGCGATGGCGGCGATTGGTTTGTGATCGCTGAAGGAGATTTTCCGGCCGGTCGCATTGATTGCAAACTGTTATGCAAGGTTTTTGAGCAGGCGGACCGATCCGGCGGCGGCCATTGAGAGAAGTGTGTAGAAAATGGCGTCGGTTCATGGAGTCGGAAACTTCTGAGATAATAAAGGGCAAGGTCGTTCTATTTGAGTCCCTGCAGTCGCCACCAGGCACCTTCCAGCCAAAAGAACGTGCAGTAGTAAAGCCGCGCGTAGTCGTAATGCGCAATGACGCGTTCGATGCCGGCGACGTAGGGTTTGACGACGGCTGGATCGGGGCAAAGCGAAACGATCCATGCGGCGGAGGCCGGTTCGCGGATAAAAGCGGTTTCCATGCCGCGACGCGGTGAGCGTTTGAGGAAGGCGCTCAGTTGTTTGCCCGCGATTCCCCAGGATTCCCGCGCGGTGGTCTGCGGTTTCCAGAAGGGCAGCATGGCCGTGCGCCAGTCGGTATTGAAAGTGGTTCCGTCTGAGTGATTGAACTGCATGGCGAGCGGGAGACTTTCGGCGGCGAGTCTGGCACTGGCGGCCAGACCGCGGGCGAATGCGGCTTTGGTTTTCGCATCGGATTCCATTTCCCACAACCCGCGCAGCGCACCAACAGAAGACGCACAGGTCCAGTTGTGCCGTTTCGAATACCAGAACGTCATGCCGCCTTCGCAGACCTGGAATCGTGAGAGGTTCGCCTTGCCGCCGCGTTCCTTCAGCGCGGCACGATACGCTGTTTCCCACTTCGCATCCCCGGTAACCGCGTGCATTGCCTTCAGCACGAAGACACGCCGTGCCGCACCGTCGAATTCGAAGCCCGTGAAATCTCCGCGAGTTCCAAACGGTGGTTCCGCGGGCATCCGCCAGCCGAGGTGGATGATGGCCTCCACGGTTTCGATGAAGCGCTCCTTGATGCGTTGCTTTTCCGCCCCACTGGCAAGCCCGGATTGCCAGAAACGCCAGAGGCCGAGGAACCACGGAATCGTCTGGTCGTCCGACCCCATCGCGTAATGTGATTTGCCATCGGTTGAAACCCCGCGAGCCACAAAGCCCTTGGTATCGCTGACTGAATTGAGCAACAGCAGCCCCTCCACCAGTCGCCGGGCCTTTGCCGCGTCCGCATCCGATTTCGTCTCCTGCCAGCGGTTGACCATCATGTCGAGGTAGCTGCCGGAAAACATCGCTCCGTTCTCAATCGGCGCCCACCAGCCGAGTGCGTTGGGTTTGCCCGCGCGGCATTCCTCCGGCGTGGGCAGATCCACCGAGCCGTCAAGCGCGGTAAAGTCGAGCATCACGCCATGGCGATCGATGAACCGCCGCCAGATTTCCAAATGCAGCTGTTCGGCAGCCGATGCAGCAGAGCGACCGGCGGCGAACACCGGACGAACGAACGCGGCGGAACCCGCCATGGCAGCGAACGTGGTGTGCAGAAAGATGCGGCGATTCATGGGGGGACACTGCCACAGGACCCTTTGGGACTTCAATCAGCGGATCATTCCCATGTTCCGCCGCCGACGAACGAGTGATTTAATCATTTTACAAAAATCATTCTGTGGAATCGAAGTCAGCGTGTCTGGAAAAGCGGGCTCTGAATCAGTTCGTGAATCAATGTGCGGATGCCACCGCCCTGTCGCACGGTGCGGGCAACGACGTCATCCAGTGCCTGGCGGTCACTGAAAAGCAGCGGGCGGCCCGTGCTGTAAATGGTCAGTTGTTGCGCGAGATTCTGCAACAACCGATCCGATTCGGCGGCGGCCAGCGCCTGAAAATCGTGAATGCCGCCGAACTTCCGCCCGTCCGGAAGAACACCACTCGCATCAACCTTCGGTCCGAGCTTGAAGCTGATGCCGATGAAGGGGTCAATCGCGCCGCGTGGCGCGGGGTCACCCTCGCCGATGGAGCGGTAGCGCGTGCGAAAGCCGCCGATGACATCGAAGCTCTCCAGTGCGAAGCCCGGCGGATCCATCTTTGCGTGGCAGGAGGCGCAGACGGAATTGTTGCGATGCTTGTCGAGCAGTTCGCGGATGGTCGTCGCGCCGCGCACATCCGGTTCGACGGCGGCGATGTTTGGCGGGGGCGGCTCGGGCGGCTGGCCGAAGATGCGGTCCATCACAAATGCGCCGCGTGGCACGGGCGAGGTCGTGGTGCCGTTGGCGGTGATTTTGAGAATGGCGCCCTGGGTGACAAAGCCGCCCCGGGGGCAATCCACCGGCAGCTTTACGCGCCGGATTTGCGAGCCGGTTACATCGGCAATGCCGTAGTGCCTGGCGAGTTTTTCGTTCAACATCGCGAAGTCGGAGCGAACCAGATGGGTGGCGTCGAGGTCCTTCTCCAACAGTTCGCGGAAATAGGCGTGCGTCTCGGCGACCATCGAATCCTGCAGATACGGGCTGAACTCCGGGTAAAGTTTCTTGTCCGGATCGTTGGCCGCGATGGCCCGGAGCCTGAGCCATTGGCCGAGAAAATCCTCGATGAAGCGCTGTGACATCACGTCCTTGAGCAGGCGCTCGACTTCGCTCTTCAACACGTCCGGCGAAGTCAGTCGATCAGCCGTGGCCAGTTCTGTTAGCCGGGCGTCGGGCAGCGAGTTCCAGAGGAAATAGGAGAGGCGGTTCGCGAGCGCGAAGCTGTCGAGTTTCGCGGCGGGTTCAACATGATAGAGAAAATCCGGCGAACACAACGCGGCACGATACGCCCAACTTATTGCCGTCTCAAAGCAGTCGCCGGCCTTCAGTCGATCGGCGACCTTGGCGACATAATCTTTTCGCACCTCGGTCGGAACGGGCCGGCGGAACGCCTTGGGCAGAAAGCCGGCGAGCAGACGATCGGCATCGGCGAGCGGTTGTTGGCTGTGAGCCGTCCAAACTCCTTTGTCCGGATCCGGCCGGTTCATGCCCGCGCCAATCTGTCGGACCTTCTTTCGCACGGGCGGACGCACTTTGGGATCTGCCTTCGGGTCGAACTCGGTCAGCGGCAGATCACCGAACAGTGTGCGATGGGCGACAGGCGGCCACACGTCATGCAGCGGCCCCTCGATGTCGAGCCAGTCGCACGCGATGCCCGGACCGGTAAACGCCATCGCGCGGCCTTTGCGGTTGTAATTCGCCACGGGCGCCAGCGAGGCCACGTTGAAGCCGATGATTTCGTTGCGGTTCAACCAGACCGTCAACTCGTGCTCCTTCTCCTGCAAGGACGGGGCATCGTAATAACCCAGCACGTAGCTGGGATGCTGGCCACCGCGTCCGTCGCCCGTGAGTTGCACGACCGAAAGGCGGGCCGCCTCCGTGCCGCGCGCGGGCAGCACCTTCCCTTTGTCCCATTGGAATGCCCACAGTGATGTGCGCACACGGTAGCGACCCGGGTAAATCGTGACATGCTCCATGAAGTAGGGGCTCACCGACTCATCCTCATGACGGAAAAGCCCGACCGTGCTGCCTGTCTCGAAGGAATCGATGCGTTCGTGCGCGCCCTGATTGATGTGCCCCTGTTCGCCCGAGGCGGGGAAATCCGGATCGGGCTGTTTGTCGCGCAACAGCACGCCATCGCCGTTCATGACAATGTGCGCGACGAAGCCGCCCCGATTCATCAGCGAGATGCGCCGTTTGTGAACTGTTGGCGGTTCTGGGCGGGTGGCGGTCGCCAATTTCAGCGTGTGTTCGGCCGCCTCCACGTACTTCGCCAGATTGACGTGCGAGATGTCGAGCGCGTCACTGTTTTTGTCGAAGCCATGCGCCGAACCGTCGGCCGGCAGATTGTCCCGCAGCGCGATGCCCGGTATGTCGAACAGGTCGCGGATGGTATTCTCGTATTCGGAGCGCGTCATCCGCCGGATGCCCGTGCGGGGTGAGTCCGCCAGCCTGCTTCGCTCCGCCGCGACCAGTGACTCGCGCAACCACTTCACCACCATCGCCGTGTCCTTGATTGGCGGACGCGCCTTCTTCTTCGGCGGCATCTCGCCAGACTCGATGCGGTCATGCACCTTGACCCAGCGGGCGAAAGTTTCCGCATCACCAAACTCCGGCTTGAGCGAAGTGAGATCGAGATTGCCCTTTTTCGCGTCCGCGTCGTGGCAGGCAATGCAGTGTTCGGAAAAAAAGGGTTCAGGGTTCCGAACAGCTCCGCAGGCGGGCATCGCGAGGCCGGCCACATGGACGGCAAGCAGCACAACGAGGCGTGAGCGGGATGGTTTCATTGGTGGGTGAAGGGTTTGCGTCCGGTTTTCAGCTCAGAATCATTGGAGGCAGAATTATGGGCAAAAAATACTTTATCGGATTCTGGACATTCGATGCTCCATGACGACGCCTCATCCCGTGATCGTTCGGAGTTCGATATCGTGGCGGTTGAAGTTGACCCAGGCAATTGCCGCGAGCGATGTGTGCCGAAGAAAGCGCCGCTGATGTTCGGCCATGGCCGATGGCCGCCGGGTAACTGCTGTCAGGGCGAACGCACTGGTGGGCGAAAGCAGATGCATCTCGTGCTTGCCAATCATGCCATTGGCGGTGGTCACATCAATCGGTTGTATCACCTTCTCGGCTCCACCAGGAAAATGGGTGAGCGCTTCGCGATAGAGATGCGGGTCGAGGAATGCTCCCCAATCATCCAGCAAGTCCACGAGATACCTCTTCGTGAAGTCACGATGAGTCACGGCAATTTCCATCTCCGGATGGACCGCCAACCCATCATTGCGGCAGCGGGCGGTCAGTTCGCGCTGGTAAAGGCGTTCGTCCAGGAAGCGCCCCAACTCATTGTGAATTGCAAATGCGTGGCCGGTAACAACCCGGTCGATCCGGTGATACTTATCCTGAGAACAAACGTGAATTGGCGCAGCGGTTTGAATCATCACGAGCATACCAGACCCGACGAACCCCGAATCGTGGAATCTGCGGAGCAATCAGTAATGCCGTGCTCTCCATGATTCTGAGCCATGTCCCTAAATTCCGATGAGTTGATCCGTGGCATTGCCAAACTTTGGCAGGTGCACACCCATGCGATCCGCCAGGCTGAGGAACAGCGAAGACACCTTGCGATCTTTCGCGTTTTCAAAGTCCAGACTGCGCCCCGTTTTCAATGTACCGGAAAGGCCTCCCGCCATTACGAGCGGGACCTTCGGGCCGCTGTGCGCCGTCCATTGTTCGTTGGCCAGCATGATGCAGGAATTGTCGAGCACGGAGCCATCGCCTTCCGGCATCGAATCCAGCTTCCGCACCAGGTAGGCATAACGGTCAACCCAGAACCGGGCGATCGACGCGAACTCCTTCTCCTGCCAGTTGTGCGAGTAATTGTGGTGGTCCACATTTAATCCCAGGAATGGATAGACCTGCCCCGACAAGTTGTTGGTCAGCAGGAGCGTCGCAATCCGGGTTCGATCCGTCTGAAACGCGAGTGCGATGATGTCGCACATGAGACGTGAATGCTCGTCAATCTGATGGGGCAGGCCGTCCGCCGGTCGTTTGCCCTTGATCACATCGGCGTCGGTGGTTTCCTCAATTCCCCGTTCCTGCATTTTTTCGAGTCGCTGCTCCACTTCCCGGACCGAAGTCGCGTACTCGTCAAGCTTCGACTTGTCCGCCTGAGAAACCCGTCGCGCCACGCCGTTCAATTGCTCCAGCACGTGATCAAGCACGCTGATGTGGGTGCGACTGCCCTTGCTGTCGAAGAGGCTGTCAAAGGCCAGCGAGGGATAGAGTTCCGAAGGGATGGGAGACACGGGCGAACTCCACGAAACATGCGAGGCATACATCATGGAATAGCTGGACTCATGGAATCCGCTGACCGGACGTTCGCAGGCGAGTACCAGGCTCGGCAACGCCGTGTCCTGGCCGAGTTGTTGCGCCAGCACCTGATCCAGACTTGTGGCCGCCTGAATCCTGCGGCCGCCCAAAGGCGGAATGCCGGTGAGAATCCCGGCCGCTCCCTTGGCGTGACCGCCGACCACATTGCCCGGGTGTTGCAGACCGTGAACGAAATTCACCTTGCGCTTGACGCTCGCAAGGGAAGCGAACGCGGGTCCGAGTTCCATTCCGTTGCCGTTGCCCTTGGACCACCATTGCGGGGGATGAATACCATCGCCAAAGAACAGGAAGGCAAAGCGCTTCGGTATTATCGCGCTGGATTTGGCACCGAGTAATTTGCCGCTGCTTTCCAACCACGGCAGCGCCACGCTGGCCCCGAGGCTCTTCAGGACGACACGGCGCGTTACCGACGTTCTTCTTTTGAAAGTGCTCATGATCTGTTCTCTCGAAAACTATTGCTTTGCCACAAAGTCCTGACCGCGTTGTTTCCGGAATTGTGGACTAAGAACCACCGTTCTGAAAAGCGCTGAAAACCGGTATTCTTCGCTCTCCAACGCCTTTTCCATCTCAGTCAATAATGGCTGATCGGAGAGCACTACAGACCGGCCGAGGGCGTAGCCAAGGAATTTCCGACAAAGGGTTCGGACGAAATCCTGTTTCCGGTGTTTTTCAACGTAGTTGATCAGGGCCGGAATTCCCTGAGCTGATTCCCCATTGGGCAGCACGGCCATATTGTCAATCGGACGACCTGCGGCATCCTTTGTTCTGGCTCGACCGATGGGATCAAAACCCTCCATGGCCAGACCCAGGCTGTCGAAATGCGTATGGCACATGGCACAGCGGGCGTCGGCGGTATGATCCGCCAATAACTGACGAATCGATCGCGTCGCGGCCTTTTCGGATTTCGGCAATTCCGGAACGTCAGCGGGTGGCGGCGGAAAATGCTGCCCCAGCAGGTGATGAACGCTCCAGAATCCCCGTTTGACGGGACTGGTGCGTTCGCCGGCGGAGTTCTTCGTCAGAATCACCGCCATTCCAAAGAGCCCACCGCGGCCGGCCGCATGCAATCCGTTGACGCGCCGCCAGTCGTGCAGCGCATCCCGGGCGGCGGCCGTCTCATACGCGCTCTCGATTTTCCCGCCATAGTGTTTCGCGAGTCTTCGATTTACGAACGTGGCATCGCTGTTCAACAGGCTGATGATGGGCTCGTCGTTTTGAATCAGATGAGTCGCCAGCCGTTCGGGCTCTTCAAACATCGCGTTTCGTAGTTCATCGGTGTATTCGGGAAACGCCGGGGCATTGATTGGGTCTTTCACGAGATAGTCGCGATAGCGCAGCCACTGACCAAAGAACTCGCGGGCGAAAGCGGCGATTCGTCCGTGCTTCAACATCCGCGTCAACTGGGCGGTCAGGACATCGTCGTTCTGAAGACGACCGCCCTGCGCAGCCGCCAGCAATTCCTGGTCAGGCAGCGAAGACCACAGGAAATAGCTCAGTCGATTGGCCAGATCGAAGTCGCTCAAAGAATGGACGCCCGTTCCCGTCGGCACGTCGTTGTAGCGGAAGCAGAAATCGGGAGACATCAGAACGGCGGTAAAAACTCCGCGGAGCGATTCTTCGACGGACTGCCCCTTCTCCTTCAACCTGGCGTAAAGGGAACGAAGTCCCGCGCGGTCGTCCGGTCGAAGCGGGCGGCGATAGGCGCGCTGGGCAAGTTGTTCGAGGTCCGCCAGCGCCTTGCTCTCGGCCTTCGCGGTCTGGTCTTTTTGCCGCTTCAAACCCGCCCGGCTATCGTCGAAGAAACCGCAAATCATGTGATACGTCGCGTCGGGTGAGATGGCTTCCAACGTGTCGTCCACCCGTTTGATTCCTTGCCGATCCAGATAGAGCTTCTCAAACTTGTTCAACATTGCGGATTCGACCAATTGCGGGTCCTCCGCGCGCAGAAAGTCGAACCGTTTGTCGTGGAGCACATGGCGCTCCGAACGCTCGAACCAGACAAACCCGCGCAGCAACGTCTCGGCGCTGTCAGTGACAAAATGCAACTCCCGCCAGAGCCGGTTCAATCGGGCGTTCTCGCCGTCGGTCAGGACTTTGTTCAACAAGGGCTGGTCGTCGCGAAAGAAACCTTCGACCAGATGGAATCCCGCGGCCAATCCCCGCGTATCATCGACGTAGAAAAATCGATTTGGAAACGCGTTGCAGAACACGCCGGCCCATTCCGAGATTTGTCGGGCAGTCTTGCTGTCACGGTAAATGAGGTGTTTCACGTCGCGATCAAACTTCTCCGGGACCGGTGCCCCGAACGAACTCTCGAGAAAGACACTGCCATCCCCGCTGTTCTCCGAATCGAGCTGGCAGAGCATCAACAGGTTCTTGTCCTTCAGCTCTTCCTGCATCGCCGGGGTGATGGGAATTTCGATCACAGCCGGGGCCTTGATCACAAACCAATCCGAATGAATGTCCGTTCCGTTCGGATGCCGCCCGAAACCCAGTGCCTTTGCCAATTCAGGATTCGCCTTTTCCAGCACGCTGCGAAGCGTCTGCACTTTGTGTTTCTTTCCGTCGGCTTCGTTGTTCGGCAGATGGTTTGCGACGCTGAACAGAGGACGCTTTACGATGACGTAGTTGTCACCGTCATGAAACGCGGGTTCCACCCGGACAAAGACAGATCGGGATTGCGGCTTCTGATTCGCCGGCGGTGCAGCAACTCTGGCCGCCTGCAGTAAGGTCTCGTGTTTCAGTTGAGCGGGATCAAATTGGTCACGGGCCGCCGCCACCTTCGCCCGAAAATCCAGATGGCGAATCGGCCAGTTGCCGGCACTGGAATGAATCAGTTGCTTGAGCGGTGGCGCGATGACACGGGTTCCGAACGCCACCCGATTCTGAAAATCCCGCAACTCGCCTGGACGATCGGATACTCCTTTCGGTGCCGGCAGCGCTTCCCATGCCATGCCAAGTTCCCTCAAAAAGCCCGTCTTAGCGGAGGCTTCCGTCAACGTTTTCACTACCAAAGCGAAATACTTCGAACTCAACCCGCCCTTCTTTGCCCACTGCTCCGTCGTCAGGTCCTGCCCGTCGCGGCTGCGGTGCCGATAACGCCAGGCCGCCTCAATGTAGGCATCGGGATCAACGGAGTGCTCGTTGTAGAAATCAATGACGGCCAGTTCGGTCAACTTCTTGCGTTCGTTGTATGACGTGACCGGAAACGGAGCGAACGAGATGCCATCCGGTTTGAGGACGAGGTGATTTGCAACCAGTTGTGCGGCACCCAAATATTTCTTCACGAGGTTGGGCGACATCCCCAGCGCTTCGGCGGTGTTATCAAAACCCTCCCCGCCCGCCGGGTCGGGAGGAAAGTCCTTCGTCGGCTGAATATCCATGCCGGTCAGGTCCTGAATCGATCGATCGTATTCGGTATTGGAAAGCCGTCGTGGCAGCACGACACCGGGATCTCCCGCATGCTTCAGGGCCTCGGCCAACAAAATACCCTCGACGCTGGCGACGACGGCGTTGCGTTCCTCAATCGACGGCTGCTTGGCGTCTTCGGGAGGCATTTCCCCGCCGCGAATGAACTCAATGATGTTGTTCCAGCGACGGAAACGGGCAGACACATCCTTGGCCGACGCAAAGCGCGTCAAATCAAGTTCACCCTTTGCCTTCTTGGCATTGTGACATTCGACGCAGTACTTTCGGACGTAGGGCTCAACGTTGCTTTTGAACGCGTCTACTCCACTGACGCTCCCCTGCCCGAAGGCGAAGAGCAGTCCCCAAACAAATGAAATGCCGGGTGCGGTTCGGGTCATGTGAGGCGTTCGGCCGTATTGGCTGTTACCCGGGTTTCCGAGAAAACAATCCGTCGTCCGGCAAACGGACGCGTTCGCAACGAAATCTGTTCGTTTGCGCTTACTGTTGCCGCTCGGTCTGGTGTCATTTCTTCACCTCACCAGCCAAGGTGACGCGGGCCTTCCGCAGGGCATCCTCGAGATCGGATTCCTTCACCTTTTCCGGATTGATTCGGGCGATGACGAAGCCGTCGCGGAAACTTACGGTGGTCCGCTCCACTCCATCGATCTTGTACACGGCCAAATAGGCCCCATACGAACAACCCTTACAGTCCAGGCCCAGCACGGGAATTTTGACCTCCACAAGTTTCTCCGGCGGAACGGAGCTGCGCGGCACGACTTCAAATGTTCCCTTGGTTTCCTGACGCAGTTTCTGATTGAACGATGTCATGAGTTGTTCTGGTGACTTGAACCGGGTGTTCGGAAACAGTTTCGCCGAATCGAACACAAACGTCACTTCGCCGGCGTCGTAATCCACCTCGCCCAGTTTGATTTCACCCATCCCTTCAACGACCTTTTTCAACTCGTCCACCCGGTCGGGCTGAAACAAACCGCGGACCCTGTAGGTGTGTTCCGAATCCGCACCGGACACGGTGAACGCGGACAGGCCGACGCACAGCAACCAAAGTTTAAGGAATTGCCGGACTTGCTCAAACGTGTTCGCAGCGAAGAAAGCGCGGCATTCATGCCGCAGACGGGTGGATTTGCAAACCGGTTCACGAGGATCCGAACGAGTTTTCCTGGTACGTCGGGTCGGAAAGAGCGCCGACGCTGGAACTGAAAGCGGGAGCGTCCACTGCGGCCGGACGTCTCGGCGGAATGAATTCCGCGCCCCCATTGAATCGCGCAACCGCGCCATCAACGGTTGAAACAGCCACAACCCGATCCAGGTCTGCCGGCCGATCACGAAGTGAGCGAACTCACGTTCGCTGCTACGGGAATTGGAAAATGTGGTCTGTGCAATCATGGAAACCCGATTCAAATTTAACCCGTGGCGACTCACTCAATTACACCATCTCCAGCCCGCGCATGGTGCCCGTGGAAGTCGAGAACGAATCCGCCTCCACGCCGAGGCGGTGGAGCATGGAGAGATACAGGTTGCTGAGCGGATAGTTGTTCTTCGTGTCGAACGCGAGATGCTTTCCGTGCTTGAAACCGCCGCCCGCGAACACGACCGGCAGGTTCACGTTGGAATGCGAGTTGGCACTCCCCATGCACGTGCCGTAGAGCACCATCGTCCGGTCGAGCAACGAGTCACCCTGCTCCTTCGTGCCGTTGAGAATCGTCAGGAAATGGTTCAGCGCATCGAACTGCCGCAGCTCGTGGCCTTTCAATTCCGCCAGCACCTCGGGGCGATTGCCGTGGTGGGTGATGTTGTGAATCACCGTCGTGTCGATGAAGAACGAGATGAGCCGCGTGGAATCCGTCTCCAGCGCCAGCTTCATCACGTCGAACAGGATCCGTGAACGTTCGACGAAGGCGTTGCGGTCGGTGTTGTCCTCCGGCGGTCGGGCATCCACCTTCGGCTTGGGCTTGTACTGCCATTCCTCGGCGTCGTGCATGCGCTGTTCCAATTCACGCACGGACGTGAAATATTGATCCACCCGCGCCTGGTCACTGCGTGACAGCGACTTGTTGAGCCGCTTGGCCTGATCGCCGACAAAATCCAACATGCTGCGTCCCTGCCGAATCGCCTCGACCTGCGCCTCAATCTCCGAAGGATTTCCCTGGAGGAAAAGCTTCTCGAACAACTTGCGTGGGCTCTTCTCCGCCGGGATGGGTGCTCCGCTGCGCGTGTAGCTCAGTGTCGAATTCTCATTGCTCATCGCGACGGTGAGCGACGGGAAACGCGTCTGGTTGCCGAGATGGTCGGCGGCTAGCTGGTCGAGCGACACCGTGTTGCGGAAGCCGCCACGCGCCGGATGGGGTGTGCCGGTGAGAAAACAACGCTCCGCGGCGTGCGCGCCATCCACACCCGGCAGACTGACGCCGGAAAGCACGGTCATCTGGTTGCGATGCGCGGCAATGCGTTCGAGGTAAGGCGTCAGTTCGTAATCCTGCCCGGTCTTTTCGGGAAAGAAATACTGCGGCAGGATTCCCATGTTGGTCTGGATCGCCACCATGCGACGCGGCAGCTTCGTGGTCTCCTTCGAACGGGCAAAGGCCGGGCTCATGGCCTCAAGCAAAGGCAAGCCAATGGTCGCCCCGGCCGCCTTGAGAAAAGTGCGGCGGGGAATGGCCAATTTCAGGCCGTGATAAAATCGTTTCATCAGTAGTCAGGGACGATGTTGTTTCAGTTCTCGGCCTGTTCGATGGGTACTTTCAGATTAGAGCAATTCTCG
>CALBIE010000303.1 GCA_937893495.1 uncultured Verrucomicrobiales bacterium
TGCCTGAGATTGGAACTCTCCGCAGCCTAAAGTGTCAGGTCGAAAAAATTTTACTGATGCGCTGTTTACTTCGGGATAGTTTCTGCGCGAGGATTTCTAATCCATGGACCTGCCGGAACTAGAGGAATGGCTCCGTCGCAAAACGAAGCGTGAATCACGCGCGCACTTCGGTCTCGGCGTGGCGGGAAACATAGCGGGCGCGTTGGTCACGCTCGCTACCACGGGGATTGTGACCGCGGCGGTGTTCCTCAGCGCCGGCTTTTTGCTGGAGATCGGACGCCGGCAGTGGGGTTGGCAAGCCCAACTTGAACCCAGTGTACTCAGTCTCGGTAGCATCGGCGCGATTTCCCTGATCTTCCTATGCACCGCCGGAAGGAACGGGAATACCGACTATGTTTTTTACCTGCCCACGTTGAATTGGCGAGCCAACGAATCCGCTGGACAGATTATTGTCGCGTTATGGGACCTGTTTAAGGATGGGCTGTTCGCGGGACCACGCCTCATCCGCTTTTCGCTGGAACGGCTGCGCCTGGGCAGCTATGTGTGGCGCCTCGATCGAACGAAGACCGCCCGGGTGTTGTTTCTCCTGCACTGCACCAACAAGCGGGTGCCCTTCTCCGACATTTGCAACCGGATACCCGGGTTTGACGAGGAGACGGACCTCGCTTCCATCCTGCTCGTGCATGGCGTTCTGCATCTCCCTTCCGACCCGCCCGGCTTGAGTCTCAACAGTGAGCTGAAAAAAGAATTCGGCCCCGTCCCGGCGGATTGGGAATTCTGCTTTCGAAAAATAGAACCCGATCACGAAAAGGCGCGAAACAAAACGACGGAAGCAGAGACTCACGTTTACGACGAAACCCCGCCATCGCGTGCGGCTAAACCGCCGGCCTTCCGGTGCACGGGATGCCGGCGCAAATTCCGCCTGCGCAATCTTCAGGGCGGCGTCGTTTTTCAATGTCCCTTGTGCGACACAGAATTTCGCACCGTAGCCGATAGCAAGGGACGTGTGCGCATCGAGGTGAATACCGAGTTCTTCGATCCTCAGGCCGATGTTGAATTGTCCAGCGAGATGTTTAACGCCTATATCGTGCTGGGACTGCCGCCCGAAGCCGGTCTTGATGAGGCGAAGAAAGCCTATCGACGACTAATGAAGCAACATCACCCCGACTCGGCTGTTGGAATGAGTCCCGTAGAGCAAAAGCGCATGGAAGAGCGCAGCAAGGAAATCAACCGGGCGTACGCTCAAATCATCGGAAAAATGTGACCGCTGAATTACAATTTCTCTCTCAACCCGCAGGTGGTAAATTCCATTCCATTCCACAATCGCTAATCCGTTAACCCGTCCCCCCCCTTATGAACCCGCACACTCGTCGTTCTTTCATTCATCAGTCAGGCACAATTGCAGTCGGCGCCGCTTCGCTTAACATCGCCAGCTCGTTACGAGCGCGCAGCCCGAATGAGCGCTTCACGATCAGTCTCATCGGACCGGGCGGCATGGGCACGCAACACCTCAAATCCTTGTCACGGTTTCCGGATGTGGATATCGCCCACGTCTGTGACGTCGATGCAAACCGGCTGGCCACGGCCGTGAAGAGTATCGAATCCATCACCCAAAAGGCACCGCAGGCACATAAAGATTTCCGCCGAATTCTCGAGGATAAGAGCGTCGATGCCGTGGTCATTGCCATGCCCGATCACTGGCATGCGCCAGCCACGATTCTTGCATGCGAGGCCGGCAAGCACGTTTATGTCGAGAAACCCGGCTCGCACAATATCCGCGAAGGGCGATTGATGATCGAAGCAGCCCGCCGGACGAATCGGGTTGTGCAGGTCGGCACGCAAAGTCGCAGTTCGGCGCACATGCAAGAGGCTACCGCGAAAGCGCGCAGTGGTGCCATCGGCGAAGTCCTTACCGCGCGAGTCTGGAACAGTCAGTTGCGCCGCGACATTGGCCGCCAGAAGCCAACGACCCCACCAGCCACACTGGATTTTGACCGATGGCTCGGGCCGGCGCCGGAGATTCCGTATCAGTCCAACCTGCTCCCGGGTATCTGGCGCTGGTGGTATGCCTTCGGCACGGGCGACATGGGCAATGACGGCGTGCATGATCTGGACATCGGCCGCTGGGGTCTCGATGTCGGTGAACGTCATCCGAATCGCATAGCCGCGCTGGGCGGAAAATATTTCTTCGAGGACGACCAACAATTTCCCGACACCCAGTCAGTCATCTTCGAGTATGATCTGGCGGGCGGCAAACGGAAGCAGTTGATGTTCGAGCAACGGATCTGGTCGCCCTACTTTCAAGAGGGCTACGAAAACGGCAATATCTGGAACGGCACCAAAGGCTACATCCTTGCCGGCAAGTCACAGGGCTGGGAAATGTTCGCGTCCCGGAACAAGTCGGTTGAAAAGGGCCAATCCGGGCGACCGGATCTGGTCGCCCATGAACGCAATTTCCTCGATTGCATCCGGAGCGGTGAACGCCCCGCCGCCGATGTCGAGATTCATCATTATTCGGCCTGCCTTTGTCATCTTGGCAATATCGCCACCCGCTCGGGGCGCACCCTGACGTTTGATATCAAGAATGAACGGTTCATTGGAGACGACGACGCGAATCAGCTCATCAGCAGGGAATATCGGGCAAAGGGGCATTGGGCGATTCCAAAGGGTGTTTGAAAATGTAATTTTTCGACGACGTTTGAAGGCGGACTATCGGGCTGCGATGCTCGGTGGTTAACAAATAGTAATCGTTGCCAGTCGGTCGCGCTGGCCGCCATTGAACAGGAGATCGAAACAATGAAGAACGTAAACTTGTGGAAGCAGTTGGAAGCGTTTGAATTGGATGAACCGACGGCGGAATTCTACTTTTCCGCCCGTCTTGCTCGTGAGAATGGATGGGGCAAAGACTTTGCCCGGCGGGTGATCATCGAATACAAACGATTTCTTTATCTCGCGAAAGAAGCCGGCCATCCGGTCACGCCGAGTGATGAGGTGGACCAGGCCTGGCACCTGCATTTGTGTTACACGAGGTCGTACTGGGATGAATTGTGCGCCCGTGTGCTGGAAATCCCTTTGCATCATGGTCCCACCAAAGGGGGCGAGGCCGAGCGGGCGAAATACCGGAACTGGTATGAGAAGACGCTGGCTTCGTACGAAATCCAGTTTGGCGAAAAACCGCCCGCCGACATCTGGCCGAAATCAGAAAAACGGTTCTCACCGAGGCAGGAATTTCAACGATTGGACAGGTCAAGATACCTCATTATCGACAAACCTGGACGAAGCGCCATCCGTGTCTGTGCCCTTGCATGCGGTGTCGCCCTGGTGGCGGGATGCGCCGGAGATTCGGGCCTGGATACGATTCTGGGCCTCATCCTTGGGGGCACGGTTATCGCGGTTCTCGTGTTGTCTCTCTCGAAGATAACCGGCGGTAGCGGCAAAGGCGGACCGGGCAGCGACGGAGGGAGTAGTGGAGGCTGGTTTGGATGCGGAGGCGATTCGGGCTGCGCGGGTTCCGGATGCGGCGGCGGATGTGGTGGTGGCGGTTGTGGCGGAGGTTGATTAACCTACCTGCTGATGCCGTCACCGGATTTCCTCAACGGTAACCGCCAAACAATCCAGCGAGCACGAGCTCTTTGATCTTCCAGAGCAGCGACATGGTCATGGAGACCGGTAGCAGAATGAGGAAGATCAGCATCCAGCGGTGGTGCTGTTCAATTACCTCCAGAAATTGAATCACAATCTGCGGGAGAGTATTGATGTGATCGAGCCCGAAGTAGGCCGCCGTAAGCAGGACCAGCATGGCGATCAGTCCGAGATTCATGCCGGTAAATAAATCGGTATCCTCACGCAGCGTCTGATCGGGCAGCATATTTGCAAGGCACTTGAGCGCCCGGTTGAGGTTGTAGAGAAAGAGCACGCCGATGACGCCGATCCCCCAGACCATCTGCTGATAGTAGATTTCATTGGGAAAGCGGCTCCAGAAATAGATGAACGGCGACAGGCCAACGTTGATGAGAGCCAGCATCTTGACTCTTTCAAGGATGGTCTGCCACACGCGTTCGCCGGGACGAAACCAACCAATCTCCGTCGTGCCCAACAGCAACAGTCCAGTCGCAATCAGCGGAGGAATCGCGCCGAGCGGTACCAGCCAATCGGTTAACACGCTTTGAACGCACGTGAGAAGGGCAAGCGGCACTCCCCAGAACAGCGCCGAGAGTCCGCGAACCAGCCTGCGCAGGGAATGCAGCAGTTCTAAATCATTCGCCGGTGGCGGTGATGGAGGTTTAGGCGAATCCACCTGATGTCAGTTCCTGGTTGCCATTATTCCGGTCGAGGCTAACCCGCTGCGGTACTTTTAGAAATCCAAATAAGTGTAGGACCGCAATCCGCGGTCATATTCACCGAGCAATTTCATTCCCTCGGAGGGCTTCATGCGGCCCGCCTTGATGGCGGTATCCACTTGCGCCTTCATTTGCCGTCGCATTTCGTTTGCATCGTACTGAACGGAGCCCAGCGCCTGCACAATGGTGGTGCCCTCGATGATTTCCTCTACGTAGTAGCCGCCGGGCTCCTCGGGATCGAGGAAAACGTGCAGCTCGTTGACACGCCCGAAGAGATTGTGCAGATCCCCCATGATATCCTGATAGGCTCCCAGCAGAAAGATGCCGAGAAAATAGGGTTCAATCCCACTGCCACCACCATCCGCATTTTCGATGAGCGGATGCAATCGCAGAGTCTCACTCACGTCCTCAAAGTCGATGAACTTGTCGATGGTCCCGTCCGAATCGCAGGTGATGTCCACCAGGGTGGTTTGGCGCGAAGGGTTCTCCTTCAACCGGGTCAACGGCATGATGGGAAACAACTGATCCAGCGCCCAGTGATCCAGAAGCGACTGAAACACGGAGAAATTGCAGAGATACTGATCGCCCAGGCTTTGCACCAGATCGCGAATTTCTTCCGGCACATATTTTTTACCGCGATAGGAATCCACCACCTGCTGGCTGATTTCCCAGTAGAGGGACTCAATCTTCGCTTTGTCCTCCAGGTCAAGCATTCCGACCATGAACAGATTGAAGGCATCGTCCTTGAATTCCTTGGCATCATGGAACGCCTCCAGCTTGTTCAATTTTTCAATGTTTTCCCGAATCTCGATCAGTTCTTTGGTGATGTTGTGATTATCGCCGGCCAGATTGAGCTTGGCCGAGTCGCGTTTCTTTTCAATCGATCCGAACACCTCGACGATCAGCACACTGTGGTGCGCCACGATAGCCCGACCGCTCTCGGTGATAATGGTCGGATGCGGCACGTCCTCTGCGTTACAGACATCGGCGATGTAATAGACGAGATCGTTCGCGTATTCCTGCAGCGTATAGTTGGCGGAACTTTCGAAGACGGTCCGGCTGCCGTCGTAATCCACGCCCAGCCCACCACCGCAATCAAGATACTGGAGCGGGAATCCAAGCTTGCGCAATTTGGCATAGGTTCGGGCGCCTTCCTGCACTGCTTTCTTAATCGTCAGAATATCCGGCACCTGTGAACCGATGTGAAAGTGCAGCAACCGAAAACAGTCTTCCAATCCCTCGGCCCTGAGCATCGCGGCCGCCGCCAGCATCTCCGAAGTGGATAATCCGAACTTGGCGTTCTCGCCCGCGCTATCCGCCCATTTGCCGACGCCCTTGCACAGGAGCCGCGCCCGAATTCCGATGAGTGGTTTCACCCCCACTTCACGAGACACCTTGATGATCTGCCGCAATTCCTCAAGCTTCTCGACGACCATGATAACTTCGCGCCCGAGCTTGATTCCCATGAGCGCCATATTGATGAACGACGGATCTTTGTAGCCGTTACAGACGATCAGGCTCTGGTCCTGATTCTGCAACGCCAGCCCGGCAAACAACTCCGGCTTACTGCCGACTTCGAGTCCGAAATCAAAAGGCTTTCCGGCGTCGAGTATTTCCTCCACGACTTCCCGCAACTGATTGACTTTAACCGGGAACACACCTCGGTATTTGCCCGTGTATTTATACTCTTTAATCGCTTTTTCAAACGCGTGATTCAGCGCTTCAACGCGATGACGCAGAATATCCTGAAATCGGACCAGCAAAGGAAATTTGAGTCCACGCTCCTTCGCCTCGCCCACGATGTGCATCAAATCCACTGAACCGCCGGCATCCTGCAACGGCTGGCAGACAGCGTTGCCATTTTCGCCGATATCGAAGTAGTGAGCACCCCATCGATGAACATTGTAAACGTTCCTCGAATCTTCGATGGTCCATCCGACCGGTTTGTCTGGTTTCTTCGGCATCGCCTCAAAAGTCGGGCGAACTATAGGAAGGCCGCCGGGGAATTCAACAACTACGCGCAGGCATTTTCCGCCCGGCGGGCATCACTTTCCGCAACATTCACGTTTCGCTCACGTCCCCGCGATTCACTCGGTGGGCCGGTGTATCCCGCGAACCGTCAATCCAACTTCCGCGCC
>CALBIE010000304.1 GCA_937893495.1 uncultured Verrucomicrobiales bacterium
CTCTGCGTCCTCTGCGTCCTCTGCGTCCTCTGCGTCCTCTGCGTTGAAAGAATCCGATTCCATCCACGAAGGCACGAAAAACACGAAGTCCCGCCAAAGTTCCCTCCCGTGCCGTCCTGAGTTTTCACGTCGACTTATTTCCCATGAAACCTCGCGACTTCACAGTTGCCCCGGTCTTGTTCTTCGACTTTCATCCGAGTTCATGAACCGGTGAATATCACCCCATGCCTCTTGATACGAGGGACGCCCGGTGAGGGCACCGGGCCTACAAATTGTAGGCCGGGTCCCCTGACCCGGCGCATCGAGTTCAAGGGTACACGTCACGAACAGCATCGGGTGAAATTGACAGGACATCGTTGTTATCGATTCGGAGCCTATCGAATGTCATGCAATTATCCAGCCCATGAATCTTGAGCTGCCCCCGAGCGAATGGACAGAGGGCGGAGAACCTGAGAAAAAATTTCCGCCATGTCCACGAGCACCCAACCGAACCGACGGCTCCACGAATTTGAATTGAATTCAAGAAGCAGTCCGTCCAGCGCCTTGACGTAGTGGACGTGCGTAAAAGACTGTTTGCCTGAATACGCCCCAAATCATCCATGCTTATGAAACCAAACTCGCGGCCGGTGTTTCGATGGCTCTCCCACCTGACCTGCCCGGTGATGGTCCTCGTCGCAATCGTCGTAGCCTTTCCAGGGTTGATCGGATCCGATGACGATCCTGCCTACGCCCTGATGGTCGCATTCTTATCCATGGCGGTCTTCTTTGGGATCCAAAATTACGGGGGCGGCTTCAAAAGCCGCCCCTGAAGCCGACACGGAAAACATCCGCAAACCATTCTCACCGCAAAAGCATATTCCTCCAAACAAAATGAAAACACTCAGCCTCATCCTCACCGCCGGTCTCGTTTCCCTGACCTCCTTTCACAGCGAATCCGCCGCGCCGCCCGTCCCGCCCGAGACGAAAGTTCTGGAGCAATTCGTCGGCACCTGGGAGACCGAGTCCACGGCCAAAGTTGCGGAATGGACGCCCAAAGAAGTGAAGGCAACCGGTTCGATCAAGTGTGCGTGGGCGCTGGGCGGACGATTCGTTCAGGGAAAGGGAACGGACAGCCAGTCGGGAGAGGTGCAGTCGCACTGGACCTACGATGCCAACAAAAAGACCTATCGCATGTGGTTCTTCAACTCCGATGGCGTGGTCGTGCAGTGGATCGGTCAGTGGAAACCGGAATCGAAGAGCTTTCTCCTGAAGCAATACCTGGGTAACGGGATCATGGACACGTTAACGGCTCGCATGGCGGATGCCAACACCATTGAGTTTACGAGCGAGGCCAAAGGGAAGGACGGCAAAATATATTTCGCCTTCGAAGGCAGATGGACCCGCCGAAAGTAGATGCAAAGGTGCCTGATCAACCCGCCGGGAGTGAAGGCCCGCCCGACCGCGAATCCGACTGACTTCCACACCATGCGCTCCATCCCATGACGAAATACCTCCTCAGTGTCGCTCTTGGGCTTTCCGCTTCATTCGCGGTGGCCGACAATGTCTCGCCAGACCGAGTCAGCAAGTTACCTGCGGCACAACGAACTGCGATCGAAGGATTTTGTTGAGCCCGCGAAAGTCCGTTGACTGGCTGCCCGGACCGTAGTGCGGACATTCCTGTCTGCCGGTTCCGAGGCTTTCCAGCCTCGGATGTCAGACCCGGTGCTGGAAAGCCTGCCCTACGATTCACACCGCGAGGTAGCAGCCGACGTGAGGAGGCTCTGATCACAATCGTAATTTTCCATCCGGAAATATAAGAGCCTCGTCACCTCGGCTCACATGAAATGCGAGGTCAAGACAAAGTTCTCCGACGGTGTTTATCCGTTGAACCGCAATATGAATCCGTATTCCATGACCGCGCGCCTCATAGGTGTCTGGCGGGCCGCCAGACACAACAGGCCGGCGGCCTGTGCTCCCCTTGCCCGAGCAGCGCCGGCGAACACTCAACCTTGCCGGCCCCGGTAACCATTGGCAGGATGTCGGGAGCGGAAATGAATCTGACGGACCATCTCAATTCGACTCGGGCTGGATTCGCAACGAAGTTATCGCCTGTCGCACGGTCCGGGCTCTTTGCTACCCGCGTCCCGGCTCTCGGAGTAACTTCGGATTACCCATGCCGTTGGACGGCATTGCCAGGGTTCCAATGATCACACTGCAAGCTATTCGCAAACTCGCAGAATCCTTTCCGGGATCAGAAGAAGGCACTTCGTACGGGACACCGGGGTTCAGGGTTGGCAAGAAATTATTCCTGCGGCTTAACGGCAAAGAAGACGCAATTGTTATTCTGCTAAACACCGTTCAGGAACAGCAGGACTTTATTGCCAAAGATCCAACGACCTTCTACATCACCGACCACTACGAGGATTATCCCGCCGTACTGGTTCGGCCCACAATCGATAAGACCGACTTCCGTGACATCATGGAACTGGCCTGGCGGCGTGTTGCCCGCAAGAAGGATCTGGCTGAGTATGCGCCGAAGTGTTAGCCGTGGATAAACTCAGCCCGGCAGAGCCACCGGCACGCCCGCTCCTCCACCCGAATGGAGGAGTGGGCAGGAAATAATTCGCGCCATGTGCGCTTGAACCCAAAACGCCGGGTCAGGGGACCCGACCTACAAGTTGTAGGCCCGGTGCCCTCACCGGGCGTCCCTCGCTCCGAGAGGTTCATAGGGAGGGAAAACCTCCAACGATTGGACGCGAATCGGGGCCATGAACCGGAGCGCCGGCATGTTGCCGGCTTATTCGCTGCCGGAGTTCCGCATGATTGGATTACGACCGGAGTCGTCTCGTTGGCAGGCAACGGTATAAGCCGGCTGCAAGCCGGCGCTCCGTCATCCGGTTCATGGGGAGTTTTCACGATTCCTCGATCGCGCATCGCAGCCATGAACCCATTTCGCCGCAGATTCAGGAAAGCCACAGATTGACTCTTTTTCTGTGGCTTCGCTGAATCGGTGGCATTTGTTTTGTCCGGTTTATGGAGAGGATGGAGCCCGATTCCAAAGTTGGGGAGCACACTCGGCTCGGGTGTGGCAGGCCGCGCCTCGCGGCCTGCCTTTTGCGCGCGGGCCGGTTACGAATATACGGATCTTTTCGTTCCGACCTGTTTTTCCGCGAGGGCGCGGAAAACAGCACCCGAGGCGGGCGCGCTCCCCTTGCATAATGGCTACGTCAGAATGTCGTTAATGACACTGGCCTCGTGAACGCCGGTGAGCCGCTGGTCGAGTCCCAGATGTTTCACGGTGAATCGTTCATGATCGATTCCAGCCTGATGCAATATGGTGGCGTTCAAATCGCGGATGTGGACCGGATTGCGCACGATGTTGTAGCCGAAATCGTCAGTCTGTCCGAACTGAGCACCGCCCTTGATCCCACCTCCCGCCATCCAGACGGAGTAGCAACGCGGATGGTGATCCCGGCCGTAGTTCGTCTTGCTGAGTGTGCCCTGGCTGTAGATCGTGCGGCCAAATTCACCACCCCAGATGACCAGCGTGTCGTCCAACATCCCGCGTTGTTTGAGATCCTGCACGAGCGCCCAGGCCGGTTGATCAACTTCTCCGGTCTGGCGTTTGATCGCGCCGGGAAGTCCGCCATGATGATCCCATCCGCGATGAAAGATCTGGATGAAGCGCACGTCCTGTTCCGCCATGCGCCGCGCGAGCAGGCAATTGTAACCAAACGTGCCGGGAGTTTCAGAGTCTTTGCCGTATTGGTCGCGGATGTATTGCGGTTCGCTGGAAATATCCATCAGATCCGGCACTGACGACTGCATGCGGAAGGCCATTTCGTATTGCGCGATGCGGGCCTGTGTCTCGGGATCACCGAGTTCCTCAAACACGCGCCGATTCATTCCCTGCAGCGTATCGAGCATGAGCCGACGCGCCTCGTGATCCACGCCGCCGGGATTGGAGAGGAAGAGCACCGGATCACCTTGCGCGCGAAACGCAACGCCCGCGTGCTTCGAGGGAAGAAACCCACTGCCCCACAAGCGGGAATACAATGCCTGACCGCGGGGCGCGCAATTCAGCACGACAAAATCGGGAAGGTTCCGGTTCATGCTGCCCAACCCGTAACTTAGCCAGGCACCCAGCGTTGGTTTGCCCGGGATCTGATTGCCGGTCTGAATGTAGGTGATGGCCGGGTCATGATTGATTGCCTCGGTCCACATGGTGTTGATGACTGCAATGTCGTCCGCCATGGAGGCCTGCTTCGGTAGCAACTCGCTCACTTGCCGGCCGCATTGCCCGTGTTCGGAGAATTTGAACATCGACGGGGCGATGGGGAAACGGGATTGATTCGCCGTCATGGTCGTCAGGCGCTGACCGGCACGAATGGATTCGGGCAGGTCCTTGTCGAACCAGTCCTGCATCTTCGGTTTGTAATCCCAGAGGTCGAGCTGTGAAGGCGCGCCGGCCATGAAGAGCCAGATGACCCGCTTGGCCCGGGCGGGAAAATGTCCTCCGTCGAGAACCCCCGTTTTCGCGGCCAAAGCGTCGCGCTGCAACATCAACGCCAGCGCGGCAGCGCCGACGCCTTTGGCAGTGCGGCCAAAGAACTGGCGGCGGGTTTCAAGATTAATCCACTGATAGATCGGGTCGGTATTCATTCGGGTTTAATTCTTGTTGATAAAGTCGTCGCGGTTCATGAGCGCATTGGCAGCCATGGTCCAGGCCGCCAGTTCCGCAGGCTCACACGATGGGTTTGGTTTGCTGTCGCCGGACTCAATCAGGCTTTTCGCCGACTTCGGCTGTCGCTCGAACAATTCCTTGAACTTGCCAACCAGATTAATGACGTCGCGCAGGTCTTCTTTCTCCGCCGGTTTTGCCAGTACCTTTTCCAACATCCAGCCGGCCCGGGCGTTATCCGTTTTGGAATTCTGTATGGTCCCTTCCGCGAGATGCCGAGCGGCCTCGACGTACTGCGGGTCATTGAGGAGCACGAGCGCTTGCAGAGGAGTATTCGTTCGTTCGCGACGCACGGTGCATTGCTCCCGGGTTGGAGCATCGAACGCAGCCATCGAGGGCGGAGGCGCGGTGCGTTTCCAGAACGTGTAGAGACTGCGCCGATAAAGCGCATCGCCTTCGTCCTGCTTGAAGACGCGCGTGTTGCTGCCGGTAATCGCGACCACGTTCCAGAGTCCGCCCGGCTGATAGGGCTTTACGCTCGGACCGCCCAATGCGGGAACCAGCAAACCGCTGACTGACAGGACCTGGTCGCGCAACACTTCCGCATCAAGTCGAAGACGGGGACCGCGAGCGAGGAAGCGATTGTCCGGATCTCCCGCATGGACCGCCGAATCAAAACGAGCGCTCTGGCGATAGGTGGCCGAGGTCAGCATCAGTTTCAGCATGTGATTCACGTTCCACCCCGATTCGACAAACTCCACCGCGAGCCAATCAAGCAGTTCCGGGTGCGAAGGACGGTCGCCCATGACACCAAAGTCTTCCGAGGTCTTCACCAGCCCGATTCCAAACAACGATTGCCAGAGCCGATTCACCATAACACGCGCGGTCAGCGGGTGCTTCGGATCGATGAGCCATTTTGCCAGCGCCAGTCGATTGCGAGGAACCCCCTTTGGAAGCGGAATCAGGGCGGCGGGAACATCCGGTTGAACTTCATCCCGCCGTTGGTCGTATTCACCGCGGCTGAGCACCCACGCCCGTGGCGACGCGTCGTTTCGCTCTTCCATCACCATGGTTGTAACCGAGCGGGAGTGGATGAAGTCGCGACGCGTCTGCGTGGCGGCAAACTCGCGAGCGACCTTTCGATACTTATGATCCAACGCATTATTGCGATAGCGGACCAGCATCTCCTTTTGCGCGGTGTTCAGATCCGACCAAGTGGATTTGGACGATAGAAGACTGCGCAACTTGAACTCGTCGGCCAAAACCTGAGCCTCATCACCGGTCAACCAGCGCTTGAAAATGCGCAGATCGCTCAGCCCTCCACTCGGCAGACTGCGACCCAGTTTCAACGGCACATCCTGCAATTCCACCGCCTCGCAGTAGCTCTGAGTTGAATTTCTCAACCGGCGATTCTCGCCATTTACAATCACCGTGACCGCCGTCTTGGACCGGCCACCAGAATAACGAACACAGACATGCTGCCATTGCCGCGGCGTCAACGCTTCCTCCCCGGCCAGATTGCCGGCAATCGAGCCGCCCTTGCCATCGTACATCTGAAACGTCACGGCGCCTTGCGTGGAACTCGTAATCCGCCAACCGAGTTCCTGTTTTTTCTTCCCTTCCTTGTCAGTTGCCACCGAGGTCATTTGTTCAAGGATCGTCGTACTGAGAAGTTGATCCGGTGCACGAATCCAGAAGCTGATGCTCAACGGCTCGTCTGATCGCAATTTCGTGGATTTGACTTCCAGTCCGCCAGCCTTGTCGAAACGCATGCCGCGACGTCCGGCAGGATGCTGATCCGCCCAGCGCGCGTTCTTCGGTAATGGCGTACTGTCCGCCTCGCGCTCAGTGAGTGGTTGCCACAGGAGAAGGTCGTCGGACGCAACGGGATGATCCCCCATGTGCTGACGACCGTCCAACCAGGTTTTCATTTCGGTGGCCGACGAATTCGCGGCGAGCTGACTCCGAAGCTTGGCGCGCTTGGACAACAACCCGTCCCACTCCTGCTTGAGTTTATCATCGGGCAGCACAACCACCGGGGGAGTGTCCTTTTCGTTTCCATCCATTGGCGGCTGAGTCGTGTTATTGAAAAACGCACCCAGAGAATAAAACTCCTTCTGACTGATGGGATCGTATTTGTGATCATGACAGACCGCGCATCCCGCTGTGAGTCCGAGGAATACGGTGGAAGTCGTCTCCACCCGATCGATCATGTAACGGACATTGAGCTCCTCGGGAATTGCTCCGCCTTCAGACGTGGTGATATTGCAACGGCTGAATCCAGTCGCGACCCGCTGATCAATCGTCGGTTGGCGAAGCAGGTCTCCGGCAATCTGTTCGACCACAAATTCGTTGAACGGCTTGTTGGCGTTGAACGCCCGGACGACCCAGTCCCGATACGGCCACATCTCCCGGTAATTATCGACGTGCATCCCATGCGTATCGCCGTAGCGGGCGGCATCCAGCCAGTAACGAGCACGGTGTTCGCCAGCGTGTTCCGAGGCCAGCAACGATTCGATATACCGTTCGAATGCTCCTTTTCGATCATCGGCCAGGAACGACTGCAACGCCGGCTTCTCCGGCGGGAGTCCGGTCACATCCAGTGCCGCCCGACGGGCAAGTGTGTGTCGGTCCGCCATTGGATTCGGGTGCATTTTTCGTTCACTCAGCTTCGCTAGAACGAAATGATCGATGGGGTTACGCGCCCATTCCCTGACGCCCGCGGGCTGAGGCAATACCGAACGAACCGGCGAGATAAATGCCCAGTGCGCCTGCCACTTGGCGCCGGCATTAATCCAATCTGTCAGCAGTTTTTTTTGCTCAAGAGTGAGATGTTTGTGTGAATCAACAGGCGGCATCCTCTCGTCCGGATCGGCATGGAGGATGCGCTTAATCATTTCGGACTCGGAGGCTTTGCCGGGCTTGACAACTCCTTTGGCCCGCGCGCCATCCGGTATGTCGAGACGCAGGTCCGCCTTGCGACTGGCGGAATCCGGGCCATGACAGGCGAAGCAATTGTCCGAAAGGATTGGGCGAATATCGCGATTGAACTCAATCGCGGCCGCCGAGACCTCAACCGAAGCGATCTGCGCGATTCCGCAGATTGCGATGTACCGACCCAAGACGCTCATCCCATGAGATTAGGCCAAATCAGTGAATCCGGTCAGTGAGAAAATGAACTGTTATTTTCCAGCGGGCGCATCCGCACGCTGCCCCCGTGCCGGAGCGCGACTGTGTCGGAGACCAGCCGCAGCAGGTTCGGCAGTCGAGTGGTGTGGTCCATTCCAAGGCATTCGTCCGGAAGAGGCTGCTGCGACTGACCTTTCAGGCACAGTCGCGCTCCGGGGGCAGTGCGCCTTGAGGCCGCAGAACTATCCAGTTGCCGATTGGGCGGGCGGATTCCCGGCATCGTTTCTCTCCGACCACGTCTCTGCGGCATAAATGCCGCGCTCCGATCGGAGGCCGTGCGCGGATGCGCCCGAATGCCGACAAGTGAACCCAAACTCCTTGCCGGTGCGTTTTGAATCCGGGATAGTGCAGAAACCGTTCAACTCCCTGTTCACGGAAAACATGAAAACGCTCTTTCTGCCAGTCATCCTCACCTTGGCCTTCGCTCTCGACGTGGTCGGAGCAACGCCAGATTTTACGATCGATAAGCAGCTTCCGAAGGTCGGCAAAGACTGGATCAGGCGGGTGGATGAAAACCGACGTCAGAGCTTCCAATGGGCGAACTTCGACCATAAGAAAAACATTGGCGAAGTGCTGTCGTTCGTGGTGCAGAAGGTCCCACCCTCAACAAAGGTTACGGATACTCCAATTCGACAGGCTTCCATAGGCACGTTCTTAAGCAACGGAAGCGCACGCCCCTCCACCTCCAGGGGCGGAAAGCCGATCAGCGATAGGGTGAGATACCGAATTGTGTCGATCGATATCCGAGCGCGTGACTTCAAGCGGGAAATTGATGCGCTTGAATTTACGTACATTTACGAACGCGACGGCGACTCTCCGGCCACGATGGCACACGGCTACTGCCTGGTCGCCGGCGACAAATTGCTTTTCATCCAACACACCTCTCCCGGGGCCATCGGTTCGGAATTTGCCCTCGATATGGCAGGCGGGCTCCTTTCAAAACATTTTGAACTCGACGGCAAACCGCATTCGATTGGAAAGGGCGAAATCAAACAAACCTATCTCTGACCAAACGACGCTGCGTAAACGGGTCCGTCAACCACCAAGACGCAAAGAACACAAAGGAAAGAAAGAGTCCCAGTTCAGCCGTCTCGGCATTCTCAGCGATCTCTGCGGTTCTCCGCGCCCTCTGCGTTTAATTCCGATTTCCCTTCAACGCAGAGAACGCCAAGGCGCAAAGGAACGCAGAGACACTGCGTGAGTCATTCGTTTATCCCTCGGGCTGGTTCCCCGGGGCCTTGGCCGGAACCATGCAATTGGAGCCGCCGGGGCACGGAATTTATTCCGCAGAAGCGTCCACTTTCCACCAGCGTTCACGCGCTTTCCCATGTCGTCG
>CALBIE010000305.1 GCA_937893495.1 uncultured Verrucomicrobiales bacterium
CTCTACAGCTCCCTCTTTGCCGCCACCGCATGACTCCAAAATAACCAAACTCCAGATGCCTCCGGTTTTACCGGAGGCAGGTGACATTCAAAGTGGTTCGCCCACCATTCCTGTCACCACAACGGGCGCGTCGTCACTCTCGCTATGAAGAGCAAGGCGTGTCCCGGTTGCGTTCGCCTCCCGTCGCACGTAGCCGAGGCCAACAGACGTGTTCGTTCGTGGTGAACGAACCGCGCTCGTGATATAGCCGACATTTTTTCCCTCGAAGAATAGCTTACTGCCCGGAAGCCCGGAAGATTCGCATGAGTCTTCGAATTTCAGCCGGCAAAGGGCGCGATTGACATGTCCGACGGAATGAATGCGGTTGATGACTTCCTGGCCGACGTAACATCCCTTCGCGTAGCTGATGGCTCGCTTCTCAATGCCCGCCTCGGGTGCGAGATGCGTTTCATCCATGTCCTGGCCGAAGCGGGGAATTCCGGCTTCAATCCGGTCCGCTTCCAGTGCCTCCCAGCCGCACGCGCCTCCGCCCAGTTCGCGCGCCGCGGTGATGAGCTTGTCCGCGATGGCGGGGAGTGACCGGGTTTCAGCAAAAAGATCGAAGCCGAGTGAACCACCACGAACGTGATTCATGAGGTATAATTGGCCGAGCGTTTCGTGTTCAATAGCCAGGTGCGCCAGTGGGTTATCGGGGAGTTCGAGTCCGAGATCCAATCGCTTGATGGTGTCGGCCGCTTTTGGCCCCTGAATGCTGAGCAAGCCGAAGTGCTGGCCGACATCGCACACTTCCACATCATCTGAGACGATAAACTTTTCCAGCCGTTCGGTCACCAAGCGGGTCAAGCCGGGTTCGAAATCGAGCAGGAGTTCCTCCGCCAGGCAATAGATGTTCACGTCGCTGACCAGCTTGCCCTTGTTCGATACGATTGCCGCATAGCAACCCGTTCCCGTTGTGAGGGAATTGACGTTATTCGTCACCTGTCCGTGCAGATAGGCACTCCGGTCGTTGCCCACCAGGCAGAGACGTGAACGAAAACCAAGATCGATAACGCCCACCGAATCGGCGAGATATCGACCTTCGTCGGATTCGTTGCCGTAATGCGAAACAGTTTCAAAGCCGTTTAATTCGCCAAAGCAGGCACCGAGACCGGCGTGCAGTTCATGGAGTTCGAGAGGCGTCATCGGGCAAATGATAGGCTGGGGGTGCGCGATTGAAAACAGTTCGCTGGATCGCGTCATTCGGCCAGTTCAAACGCGAATCCTTTGAGGTATTCGGTTTCTGGAATGGACGGGATGATCGGATGATCCAGGCTTTGGCTGAACGAGGCGATGCGTCGCAATTGCTTTCGCGTGTCGAAGGCGGCGTCGAGTATGACTGATTCGAACAGGTTCGAATCCACGTGGTGCGAACAACAGAAGGTCGCGAGCATTCCGCCGGGCTTCAGCAGTTTCAGCGCGCGCAAATGAATTTCCTTGTAGCCCCGTAACGCGTCCGGGACGGATGCGCGGTTGCGGGTGAAACTTGGCGGGTCGAGTATGATGCAATCGAAAGGCTCAATATGCTGCGTCTCGCTTTTGGCCGTGTGAGCCTTGAGCCAATCGAAGACATTGGCCGATTCAAAAGTGCAACGCTCGGAAATCTGATTCAGTCCGGCATTACGTTTCGCGGCCGCAACAGCCTCCTCACTCTGGTCGATGGCGAGCACTTGCGCTCCTGCCCGGGCGGCATGGATGGCGAAGCCGCCGCTGAAAGTGAAGCAATCCAGCACGCGCGGATTGGCGTAGTGGGAAATCAATTCAGCCACCTGTCGATAGTTCGTCTGCTGATCAAGGTACATCCCGGTTTTGTGGCCGTTGAGCAGGTCGGTCTCAAACTGAAGATCATTCAGTGTGATGGTAACCGTTTCCGGCAGATCGCCCGAGACGATCCCGCTCGAACTCTCGAGTCCCTCAAACTTCCGGCTGGCACCGTCACTGCGTTCCACGATTGCCTGAGGGGAAAAGATTTTTTTCAGGGCGGCACAAATCATGGGTTTGCGCTGGTCCATTCCCAGAGATGACGCCTGAAGCACGAGAACGTCGTTGTACTTATCGACGATCAGACCGCTCAGGAAATCACTTTCAGAGTTGACCACCCGAAACGAGGTGGCGTTCGGCAGATTCCTTTTCCGGACGGCCAGGGCGGCGCGGATACGTTCTTCAAAAAAGCGCTGATCGATTTCGCGACGTTCTCGCGACAGCATGCGAAAGCGAATGCGGGATCGGGTGTTGAAGAATCCAATTCCGATAAACCGGGTCTTGTGATCCTTGACCTGCACGACATCGCCGTCGTTGGCCGGGTGAGTGATCTTGTGAATGGATTTTTCGTAAATCCATGGATGGCCAGCGAGCAGACGATCGGCCTCGCCGGGTTTGAGGATGAGATTGCAGGGTATCGACATGGTTTGTAAACAGTTGGCCCGCAGCCATTAGCGGGCGCGGGATTAAATCGGGCTCGTTTGGGATCGGAAAGCTCCAAGTGAAAAGAATTCATCACCGATTGGCAATTTATGAGCGATTGGAGCCACAAATGCGGTTGAAATGCTCTTTTAACTGTGCCAGCTTCGCTCACTCTGAGCGACAACGGGTTCTCAACTTGAACAACTGGACTGGAAAACGAAACTGACAATGGCGGCGAAAAAGAAAACTAAACCGATAACAGATACGGTGAAAATGACGTTCACCCTTCATGCTCCAGACGCGCAGAGCGTCAAGCTGGCGGGCAACTTCTCCTCGTGGGAACACGAGGCAAAACCCATGCGTCGATTGAAAAACGGCTCATGGAAAGCCACTCTGTCCCTGGAACCAAAGACCTACGAATACCGATTCCTCGTCGATGGTCAGTGGGTGGATGATCCGGAATGTGACGCTCGTAAGCCGAATCCATTCGGCGGCGAAAACTGCGTCTGCGTGGTGGCCTGAACAAACGCCTTTGGCAGAACCGGTGAACCGAGTCATTCGGTTTGCCGGTTTTTTGTTGCCTTGGGCGCGTTCGGACGGGCCCCGCCGTGGGGCACGGACTTCAGTCCGCAGAGACGTTGAAGGAGAGAAAGGGTCCAAAATTAGGTGGGCGTGGTTGCAGGCGGACGCTTCCGCGGCGTAAACGCTGCACTCCGGGGCAATCACCCGAATGCGTCCCTGCCGTGTTCAGAGGTCTTGCTGACGGATTACTTCCTGCTATGGTCTGCCAGATGAAGTTCGGTCTTTTTCACCGATTATCCGGGCGAGGGCGATTTGCTCGAGGTAGTGCTTGATTAGTCGCGAGTCGTTTCCGTAAGACAGTCGTGGTCATGGAAAAACAAAAACTGACGCTTGGCCATTCACCGGATCCGGATGACGCCTTCATGTTCTACGCGATGGCCAGGGATCTGATTCCGATGGAGGGCTTTCAGTTTGAGCATATCCTGCAGGACATTCAGACTTTGAATGACCGGGCTCATCGTGGCGAACTCGATGTGTCGGCCATCAGCATTCACGCTTACACGCAGGTCTGCGATCAATATGCGTTGTTGCCGAGTGGCGCGAGCATGGGGGATGGATATGGTCCAATCCTCGTGGCGAAACGGCAGATTTCGCCGGAGGTGGTCGGCAATCACCGAATTGCCATTCCGGGGAGCATGACGAGTGCTTTTCTCGCGCTGCAATTATTTACGGGCAAATCGGCGAAGGAACTCAACTATGTCATCGTCCCGTTCGACTTGATTTTCGAAGCGGTGGAAAATGGCGTGGCGGAGGTTGGTCTGCTCATTCACGAAGGGCAGTTGACCTATGAGAAACGCGGGATGCAATTGATCGCTGATCTGGGTGCCTGGTGGAAAGAAACGAATGACGGCCTGCCGTTACCCCTGGGCGGTAACGTGATTCACAAGCGGATTTCGCCGGAGGACAGAAAAACTGTTTCCGACATTATTTCGGCAAGTATTCGTTACAGTCTGGATCATCGGGAAGAAGCAGTGAAGCACTCGATGAAGTACGGGCGGGGACTCGATCAGGAACTGGCCGATAAATTTGTTGGAATGTACGTCAACGACTGGACCGTGGATTACGGTGAACGGGGCAGGGAGGCGATTCGTCGGTTTCTGGGACAGGCGGCGGAACGGGGATTCATCGAGCGCGCGCCTGAACTCGAGTTTGTCTCGTAGCCCTTACCGGGCCTCAGATAAATTCGCCGACTTATAGCAGCCAACCTGGAGGCTCATTTGTTTCCAGAATACAGGCAAGGTCAGAGCCTCCTGACGTCGGCTGCTACATTTATTAACAGGCTCTAAGCCTGGGCTTTGATCTTTTCCATCTTCTCCGTGCAGTCCGGGCAGATTTTCATGACATCGGGCATGTCGGCGATGAGTTCTTCCGGAAGTTCCGTCTTGTGCCAGTCATCATGCACATCCTTGATCTTCTGGCACATATTGCAAACGGTGAGAAAGGGGCGCAGTTGTTTCAGATTACCGACGGATCCTTCAGCGTCGGCAATACGGCGAATCAAGTAGGATTGAAGTTCGACCGTCCGGATTGCCACTTTCAAGCGTGCTTGAAGGATTTCGCGGTCAAATGGTTTGCTGACAAAATCATCCGCGCCGGCGTCGAGTGCGTCAATCAGACTCTCCTTGGCACCGCGCGCGGTAATCAGGATGATATAAAAGGGGGTGATGTTCGCTTCGCGGATGCGGCGCGTCAGTTCCATGCCGTTAATCTCCGGCATAAACCAGTCCAGCAGTGCGATGCGCAGGGAATCGTCGTTCTGGACCATCTCCCACGCTTCGGCACCGTTGGAGGTAGGGACGGCATCGTAGCCCCATTTACCGAGCAGGTTCAGGAGCACCTGGCGAATAATCGCGTCATCGTCTGCCAGGAGGATTTTCATTCAAGTCGTTGGTTTCCTAACGGTTCCGCTAACGTTAGCCTTTTTACCGCCAAAACGTCAATCCAAGGGATCAGCCGAACCGGGTGCCTGCCGCATCTCAGTGTTTTTGCAAATGCCGGAATGGGTCTGAAGGCGGCGTTTAGTCTCCATGAACCGGAGCGCCGGCTTGCAGCCGGCTTATTCGCTGCCGCTGTCCCGCACGATTGGATTCCGACCGGAGTCGTCTCGTTGACATACAACGGTTTAAGCCGGCTGCAAGCCGGCGCTCCGTTATCCGGTTCACGGAGACAACCCCGTTGTGCCAGGCGTGAGGTATCCAAAGCGGTGTCGAGCCACCGCACTCCATAGGGCGTTCGGTGTAGGTGGCGCGTTGGTGAACAGCGCCAGCGTTTTGGAGTGCGCCGGCTCGACGGCGCTTTGGATACGGTGGAGAGACCAAAAGGTGTTCGGGTGTTCCTCCGTTCCGGTGCCAGGCACGCAATGCAAT
>CALBIE010000306.1 GCA_937893495.1 uncultured Verrucomicrobiales bacterium
GGACTTGCAGAAGAATGTTCCACGTGGAACAAATCATCCTTCCAGTAGGAAAAGAATGGCACCGGATCATCGCCGGCTTGTTCCTCACATTTCGAAAAATCGACAGACCTTCGACTCAGTCGCGGCGGCGTACCCGTCTTTAGCCGACCCAACTCTAAGCCAATCTTCGCCAACGAAGCCGACAAGCCGAGTGCAGCCGCCTCTCCAGCTCGTCCACCTGATTGTTGCGACTTGCCAACGTGCATCAGACCTCGCAAAAAAGTACCGGTCGTGATGATAACCGCCTTACCGTTATACTGCACACCGAGCGTTGTTCCGACGCCTTGAACTTGATTGTTCTTGACCACAATATCCTGAGTTTGCCCTTGGCGGCAATCGAGTCTCTCCTGTTTTTCGCATACCCACTTCAGCCAAAACTGGTAAGCTTTTTTGTCACACTGAGCTCGAGGAGCCCAAACAGATGGCCCCTTTTTGGTATTCAGCATTCGGAATTGGAGCCCTGACATATCCGTGGCCCTTCCCATTTCTCCTCCCAGTGCATCTATCTCCCGAGCAAGATGACCTTTGGCTAATCCGCCAATTGCAGGGTTGCAGGACATCTGCCCAATCGTGTCGAGATTGGTAGTCAACAAAAGGGTTTCACAACCGATTCTGGCGGCAGCCAATGCGGCCTCCACACCGGCATGGCCTGCGCCAATTACGATCACATCGTACGTTTTTGGGTAAACAAACATCTTAAGAAAACGCGGACTCTAGCCGCTGACATCTTGACCGAACCTGCCCATGAGATCAAACCTGCAAATAAAACTTACCAACCAGTTATTCGCAACCGGAATAGCGCCATTCTAAAATACTTGAAAAATGCTATTTACACTCGAAAACACTCGAAAAAGGTGTTTTTCCAACATGTTTAAGCACACCGTGAAGATCATTAGCGGCGAGATGTTCACAGACTTTAAAAACCAGTTCAATGTGTTCCTCTTCCCCTATCGCTGAAGCAATGGTTTCAAAGTCAAACTGCTGTCCTTTCGCTGATCGAAGTTGTTTCAATATCTTTTCCTGCAGTGCAATTACCGTTCCTGCCGCCTTCTTTCCTGCCTCCACGCCAGGCTGATGATAAGCATTTATTCCGACAATAGAAGCATAGAGTCCAACCGCACGCTCAAAGAGCGCAACCAGGACACCAATCGAAAACTCATCAACTTGCTTTAACGTTAATGTTATTGATTCTCTTCCGTTATCAAAAAGTGCTTCGCGAGTGCCTAGAAAAAAGCCGGAAAGGTAATCACCGCTCGACACACCCGGCTCAACGAGTAAATCGCCAGTTCTTCGATCCTTAAGCACTTCGATGAAAACAGCGAAAAAATTAAGAACTCCCTCTCGGAGTTGTTGAACATACGCATGCTGATCCGTTGAACCCTTATTCCCATAAACCGCGATTCCCTGATTGACTCTATTTCCTTTCAGATCTCGCTCTTTTCCAATAGATTCCATGACCAATTGCTGGAGGTATCTGGAGAAAAGCTCCAATCGGTCCTTATATGGCAATACTACCATGTCCTTGTCTCCTTTACCGTTACCGGACCAGTACCACATAAGAGCTAACATTGCTGCGGGATTACTTTCAATCGAATGTTTTCGAGTGATTTCGTCACACGCTCTGGCTCCAGCTAACATTTTCCGAATGTCAAATCCCTGTAAGGCGGCCGGCAACAACCCTACGCAACAAAGTTCGCTCGTACGTCCGCCAACCCAGTCCCACATCGGGAATCGCTTAATCCAACCGCTGGCTGTCGCGACATCATCCAACAAACTACCTTCACCAGTAACGGCGCAAGCGTGGCTTTCAAATTCCAGTCCGGCTCGCTCATAAGCTGCTTTTGCCTCCAGCATTCCGTTGCGGGTCTCCTTCGTTCCCCCTGATTTAGAAATCACCAGGACAAGAGTCCGTCCGAGTTGACCATCAAGCGATTCAAGCACCCTATCCATCCCATCCGGATCGGTATTGTCGAAGAAAAACGGCTTCATTCGGTCAGTTTTCGGTTGCGATAGTGCATTTGCCACAAACTGCGGTCCAAGGGCGGATCCACCTATTCCGATAATCAAAAAATTCTCAAACTTCCCTCCACTTCCAGCGATTGTGCCGGTATGAACATTTTCTGAAAAGACCTCGATATCCGTTAAAGCATCCGTAATAGATTTTCGAATTGCTGCATCAGGCGCTATTTCCGGATTTCGTAGCCAATAATGGCCCACCATCCGGTTCTCATCAGGATTGGCAATTGCCCCACGTTCGAGTTCCGCCATGTCTGCAAAGGCCTTCTGGATTCGGGGCTCCATCGAACCGAAGAACTCCTCACTGAAGTTCATTCGGCTGATATCGAGGCTCAAACCGAGTTCAGGATAATCCTGGTAAAATCTTTTAAAGCGTTCCCATTGCTGTTCCGGCGTCAAACTCATGTCGCGAGGCAATTAATGCCAAAGCGGAAAAAATGAAAGCCCTGAATTGGGAAGGGCATTCAATTAAAGACGAAATCGCGAGGCTGGTCCGACGACCCCAGACCGAATCTATCGACCCTCATGTTTCTTAATCTCCTTTAATCGACCCGCATCCGTTGTCTCCGAGTAGAATTTATCCAACGGATAGCAACCGCTAACCAGTCCGTTTCGTGGAGCCGTCGTACAATCGCTGAACGTACGACAAATTAGTTTCCTGGTCATTCCTCTTCCTGAGACGGCATCTCCCAGGATCTCCGGATAACTCAAAACGACGCGCCCGAGACCAATGGAATCGGCCCAACCGTTGGCCAACACAAATTGAGCGACATGCGGCAAGTACTCCTGCAGGTAACTGTAACCCGATCCGACTACGATCAACCGGTTCCCCGCGCGCTTTTTGATCTGTCGAACCACCTGAATCTGTCGTTCAACATCCATCAAAGGGTCGTATGCTGGCTGGTAACCGTCACTTGGAGGATAGGCAGCCGGCCGCTGCAAATGTGGCGTATAGTAGGGGGACCCGGCTGACGTATTAAGGACGCCAATTCCAAGTTCGACGCAAAGATCCACAAACCGAAAGGTTTCCGTCAGATCGATCTCAGTGGGATTTTCCGGATTCACCCCGAATCCGAAACGATAGGGGAGAGCATCCCGAAGATCCTCCGGGATTCCTGGCCCAAGTTTTCCAGGGCGGGATAACCCGGGATCGGGCCGAAAAGGAACCATATCGAAGGTGCTTAATCGCAGCCCAAGTCCGATTGAATTGCTACTTGCTCGAATGCCCTGAACAATTTCCCGCAAGATTCTCGTACGGTTCTCAAAATCACCCCCATAGCGGCCGGGACGCGTGTGGGCTCCCAGAAACTCGTGCAAGAGATAACCGTGACAATGTTTGATATCCACAAAGTCCGCTCCAGCGACCGCCGCAACTCGGGCAGCGCTTATGTAATCCTTTATCAATTCCTCGATCTCGCCGTCCGTCCACACTTGCTCATCACTCGTCACATGAAATTTTCGGTCCAGAATCGGATGTCGAAATGCGACGCGAGGTTCGTAAATCTTGTTGTCATTCGGACGACAAAAACGACCGGAATGCGTCAGTTGAAATCCTACGACCAGGTCGTCAACTTTGCCGTACCGGTCCTGATGTGCCGTCTTCAAGAGGGAAACCAATTCCGCCAGTCCACCCGTATTCTCCTCCCGAATAATCAATTGATTCGGGTTCGCCCTTCCGTCCGGCCGAACCGCCATCGCCTCTCCGCCACAAATCAACTTGGCACCACTTTCGCCAAAGCGCTGCCAGCGACGACGCATCAGGTCAGTAACTCCGCCATCGGTCGTGCCATCCCATCCTTCCATGGGATGGATGGCGATGCGATTGCCGATAATTTTACCGTTAACAGCCAGGCTCGTTAGTGGCTGGTTGAAGGGGGAGGCCGTGCCCGTAAGAATTTCGGCATCGCTCGGCAAATCGAGTCCCAGGCTGATGACATGCCGGCGGAAATCATCAACTGTCTTCAGTGACGGCACTCGAACTAACTTGAAAGGTTCGTTCATACTATCTTACAGCAATTTCCTGACTTCAGTCGCCTCCAGCATCGGGACCAATCCCGGTGCGGTCAACGTCTCGACAATCGGGCCGACCAATCATTGAAACGAATGACTAATGGCGGGCCAGCGTGAGTCCCTTCTTCCCATAAGAGAAATATTGATTTTCAATGAGAACTATCAGAATTAACAATGGAACTTTACCAGCTTGCCTATTTTGTCGAAGTAGCCGTCCACCGGAACTTTACCCGGGCGGCTCGTCATCTACGTCTCGCTCAACCCGCCCTCAGTCAGCAGATTCGAAACCTTGAACGCGAACTGGGGGCCGTCCTGTTTGTCCGCGGCCCGCGTGAAACAGTCCTTACTTCTGCCGGGCAGGCGTTTCTGCCCAAAGTCCACGAGCTGCTGGCTGCGGCGGCCTCAGCGAAACAGCTGGTGGCGGATATTGCCCAACTGAAACAAGGACGACTTACCATAGCGGCAATTCCATCTTTAAGCGGTTATTGGCTGCCGGAATTCATTCGTCGTTTTCGGAAATCGCATCCCAAAGTTGAATTGGTGCTTCGGGAAGGGCGGTCCGATCAGGTCTGTGCAATGGTGGACTCGGCAGAGGCCGAACTCGGCTTTTTGCAGTTCCCGGTAGATAAAGGAAAATTCGATCACGGACGTATCCTTGACGAACGATTTGTGCTGCTTGTGCCGCGAAACCATCCGCTGGCGAATGAGAATGCCATCACCTTTCCTCGTCTCGCGTCGGAATCATTCGTCCTCTACAAAGGCAAAGCCCGGGAAGTGGTGATTGAAGCCTGCCGGCAGGCGGGATTCGAACCACGTGTTTCGTGCGAATCGGAAGAATTGGAAACTGTCCGTTCACTTGTAGCGGCCGACCTCGGCATCGCAGTCCTTCCCGAACTAGGCGTGAAACGTCCGGTCAAGAACGCGGTTGTCAGAAACTTTTCGCGGCAATCTCCGAAACGAACACTGGGATGGATCTCCAAAAAAGGTCAGCCGCTTTCATCGGCTGCAGCGGCATTACAGGAGGGTCTATCAAAAGTGATCTAACACCCGCACGGTTTTCGACTTTTGCTCGTCACCCGGGATTGGGCCGAGGGTTTCTGGCAATCGGGGCATACGCCAAAAAACTCCAGCTTATGTGTCACACCAATAAATCCACTCTCCCGGGTAATTCGTTCCTCCCATTGGTTGGTGAAACATTCTTCGATCTCCACGACTTCATCGCACCGAGTGCAGATTAAATGGTGGTGATGCATGGTATTATGATTGCCTGCCAGTTCAAAACGGGCTGAACCATCCCCAAAGTCGAACCGATCCACCAATTCCATTTCGACCAATAATTTTACTGACCGGTACACGGTCACCAGATCGCAGGCGCACTCAGTCATGGCCAATCGAATCTGGCGAGTTGTCATGGGATGCGGATGCCGGCTAAGCACGTCGAGAATAGCGCGGCGTGGTCCGGTAATTCGGCGATCGCTACGACGTAGTTTCTCCTTCAGGTCCGCCGTGCGCGCCGATGCCGATAGATGCTTCATGCCCACTCAATGAAACATTACGCCCGCTACACCCAGGGCCGTGCCCAACACAATGGCGATCCCTTTCTGGCGATTGAAGCGATGTGATTCACTGCTTTCAAAGAGAATGGTCGTAGAAATGTGCATGAAAATTCCAATGACCACTGCCATCAGTTCGCGGCTCAAGTGCGCCAGTTCGGTGTGGCTGCTGACAAAGACTCCGATTGGCGCCATCGCCGCAAAAACGGCCAGGCATCCAATCGCTTTTTGTTTATTCAGACCCGATTGCAGGAGCATGCTCAATAGCGCGATTGAAACCGGGTAGTTGTGCAGCACGATACTCCACAGCAGAAACTTCCGTGATTCATGATCAAAATGGGTATGCTCATGCCCGAGGGCGAGCGCCTCGACGAAGGCATGAAGACACAGGCCGATCATAACACCGTAGGGGATTCCGCGACCATGCGAGTGAGAATGAGTATGCCCGTGTTCAACCCCGGCGGAAATCGCGTCGAGCGCGATCTGCACGTAAAATCCAATCAGGATTAATGCGCCGAAAAGAAGCTGCCCACCGGAATGCGAGTGGTTTGGCTCCGCCCGATAGAGTTCCGGCAACAGGTGCAGAAACGTCAACGTCAACAGGAAGCCGCCCGTGAAGGCATTGAGCAGTTTGACATGGTGCGCCTCGTGGAGCCGGAACCAGAATACCGTCACGGCTCCCAGCGCAATCGAAGACAATAGTATCAGGTAATCCATCAGCGCGATTGTTGCCGCCAACTAAATGCAATCCGTTTGCAATAGCTCGATAAAAAAAGACCCATCAACCGATGGGTCTCGCAAAGGGATGCCGCTTACTTCATCAACAGCATTTGCCGGGCACGCTTGATAGAGGTCGTCATCTGCCGCTGATAATGAGCCGGGAGATTGGTGTATTTACGAGGCAGGATGCGGCCGTTGTCGGTTACAAACTGCCGCAACAAATTGACGTTACGGTAATCGAGAGCGTCAAGCGTGAAATCGATCTTCGGCTTTGGCCGTTGATATACCTGATCGGTGCGCGGGGGCCGGGCGTTCTTGTCGGGACGTTTCTTTTTAGGCATGACGTTTTACTTGATTTCGCGGTGCAAAGTGTGTCGTTTCAGGAAGGGATTGAACTTCTTCTTTTCAACCTTCTCCTGCTGGGTCTTTTTATTGCGCGTCGTCTGGTAGCGAGAGACAGGCTTGCCTTCCTTTCGCGCTTCTGTGCATTCGATAGTTATAATTTCACGAGGCATGGTAGTTTAAGCCTTTTCTTTGGAGCCTTTATCCGGGGTAGAGTCAGAATCGTCCTCGATCTCCACCGTGCCAGTGGAATCAACCGAACCGAGAGAGCCGAGTTTCCGTGATCGCAGGGCACCGTCCCGCTCGAGTTGCGCCTGAGCCTCAACGGTGAATCGTGTCCAGGGAATCGCCGTCAAGCGTGCCTTGGGAATCGCTTTGCCGGTAAGTTCACAAATACCGTAGGCATTTTTCTCAATACGTTTGAGAGCCTCTTCAATTTCGTAAACGGCATCCTGATCCGAGGAAAGAAGACTTAGTGCAAAATCGCGATCAAAATTGTCAGTTCCCGAATCTGCCATGTGGAGACTGTAACTGGTCATTTCTTCGGCGGATTCCTTGGCCAACCCGTGCATCTGATCAACGAGTCGTTCGTGGATTTCGATCAGCGTATCATAATACTTTTTCCACTGGGTTTTGATCGAGGCATTCCCGTTGGGGACGTAACCCTTCGGTGCCGTTTTCTTACCGGCCCCAAACCCGAGAATTGCCGCCAGTGTCGCCGAACCTACGGACTTGCCCCCTTTTTTTCGCTTTCTGGGTGCCACTTTTGGTTTGGCTTCAACCTTGACCGCAGCGGGTGCCTTGGGTTTAGCCGCCGTTTTGGCCTTAGCCGGTGCCTCGGATTTGGCCGCGGTTTTGGTCTTCGCCTTCGACTTCGCAGCCACTTGAGCCTTAACTCCCGTTTTCTTGGCAGGCTTGGTCTGGGCTGCTTTCGTTTTCTTTTTTGCAGTCACGATTGCGATCAGGTTTTCCAGTGTTCGGAGCGGGTAATTTCCTGTCATTCTTAACCCCGACTCCGGCTAAAGGGGGGGGAATCTAGCAGAGGAAAACAATTCTGCCACAAAAATTTTCGCCTTTTTACCTCAATTCCGGCCTCCCCAACCCATGCGCTCGGCAGCGAATCATAGCCGAATTCATCCCGGCCGGGCTCGCGCCCGTACGGATGCTATCCGTTGAAGACCATGTCGCGAATCTCGGTGAGCCGATCTTCGAGCGAAAAAGAGACTCCCATGGCCAGATAGACCAATGATCCGAGTGCGTTCATATTGGCGTCCTGTTGCGAAGCCGCATCAATTCGGCCCTTAAAACACTGGTTCACGTTCTGGATTTCTTCATAGAATCCGTTCAACCCCGTCAAATCCCAGTCTGGTTGCCCGCCTTCCTTGTAAACGAGGAATTGATGAATCAGATAAGCCCCGGCGGCACGGAGAATTGTCTCCTCCATGGTCGCGAACGGCAGATGGGTCCGGGCCAGTCCCTTAAACTTGGATAACACGGGACAACCGCTCGTCGCCATCACCAGTCCGAACAAACCCCGCAGGGCGGTCTGCGAATCTGTCCGCTTGACGTAGGTTCGATCCGGCGTCCGAACCTCGACCGTCACCTCCTGCGTCGAGAGCATGTTCCGGAAAGCTTCCGTGATCATCTGCGCATCGATTGCCGCGGGACAATGGCTGTGCTCCGCCTCGCTCAGAGGACAGTTCGTACATTTGTGAAAATCCAGCTTGGTCCAAAACGGCGTGGATGTTCCCTCCGGCAGTTCCGGAAGCACTCGTTCTGTATCCACCTCAAATTCATGCCACTGTCCGTCATCCAGTTTGAATGCGTAATCGATTTTCACAGTCCCCGAGGCGTAGCAGACAACACCCCCTCAGGCGACAGAATTCTTGGCCCACAAACGCTTCAACGCGCCAACCTTTTCAAATCAACCGTGTTGCCTCGTCGGAAGGTCTAACGCTGGCTTGCGAGGAATTCGACGATGTCACGCACACTCCGCTTGCCCAACATCAGGTGAAATCCCGCCGGCATTCCGGACAGACCCGTTTTCCGAAACACGATGTCGCTCTTCTTGACCTTGATTTCACCGTCCTCGGCGGAAAACAGCACGAGCTCCTTTTCGTCCTCTCTGCGAATGATGCCAGCGAAGTTTCGATCGTCTTTCGTGTCCACCTGAATCGTCTCGAATCCCGGTGCTATCTTGGCACTGGGCAGCACAATGGACTCCAGCAGGTACTCGCGGGGTTGCTTGGCACCGATGCCCGTCAGGTCAGGTCCGGCCTCGCCTCCCGTGCCGTTCAACTTGTGACACCGCAGACATTGCACATCGTTCCGGGTCATGAACAATTCCCGACCGTTTTCCAGGCTACCGCCGCTCTCAGCAATTTTCCATTGGGCCAATTCATCGCCGTCCTTGAATTGTCGCTGGTATTGACCGAGCAGTGTTTTCAGTCGCCCCGTGGAGGCGCGCTTCTCAGCCGATTCCAGAACATCCAGTCGCAATCCTGGCGGAACCGCTCCAGCAATCAATCCTTTCATCCAGTCCGTCAGTAAGGCATCCGCCCGACCATCATTAATCGCCGCCAACGACCCGAGTGCCTGTTGTTTCTCTTCCATCGATCCGGAACTCAACGCGGTAGCGACGTGTTGGACCGCCGCCGCTCCGTCAAGATTTGCCACGAGGCCCAGAGCGGCGGCCCGGAGTTTCTTTTGTTTCTGATTCAGAATCAGGCTGATGGCCCGGCTGAGTTGGGCGTCCTTGAGACCGGCGAGCCCGTTCAATGCCGCGATTCTGACTTTGGTGTCGGTTTTGTTGTCTCCGACCATGCCAAAGAAGATCTCGCCCGCTTCGGTGAGGTTCAGGTTTACAGCCGCCTGCGCCGCCGCTACTCGAACATCGTCAGGCGCCGTAGAAAGCAATGTCTTGATCAACGGTTTCAATGCGCTCGCCGCCATGGTCCCACTTCGATTCTTCAACGGCCGATAAACGCCCATGACGCGATCCCGCTGGTGCGGGTTGGCCCAGGTTCCCAAATCATACAGGGCTTCACTGCGCATCTCGGCCGGTTGCGATGTCAAGGAGGCATACTTCGCCAGCGCCAGCGCATGATTGCCCGTGCCCAGCCGGTAATTGGCGTTGATGACCCGCAACAGCAGCATGACCCGGTACTTCTCGGGCACATCCGGCAGGTCATTGATCAAAGCGGCAAGTTGAGGCGTCGCCGGGTCAATCTTTGCATCGTTGATGGCGCGGGCCGCCTCGATAATCAATCGCGGATCTTTATCCTTAAGGAACACGGCGACTTCCGGTCGTTGCAGTTTGCGGAATGCCAGCAGGACCGCCATGCGCACCGCAGCCGATTCGTGCTTCGCCAACTGCACCAGCGATGCGTAGTGGTTGATTCCCACAAGTCCCATCACACCGGCGTGCCGCAGGTAGGCATCCTTGCCGTTATTCGCGGCAATCATATCCAGCAGTGCTGGAAGCGCTTCTTTCTTCCGGAATTTCCCAAGGCCAATCGCGGCGAAAAATTTCACCCGAGCACTGGAATCATTGAGGGCCGCTATCAGCGCCGATGTTGCGGCACGGTAGTTTCCCTCGCCCAAAACCTTTGCGGCTTGAGCCCGCACCTCGGCATCATTGTCCTTGAGCAATGTCTCCAACGATTTCAATGCCCATGACGCGTCGCGCCCGATAATTCCAAGCGCCCAGATGGCATGAAGGCGCGCGAATTGGTTCCCGTTCTGTTTCGCAATATTTGACAGCGCAGCGATGACCTTCGGCCCACGGTCCGCCAGCTCCAGATGGGCTTCCTGACGAACCCGCCTGTCCTGGTGCCCGAGCAGCGAGGTCAGCTCCTTGACACTTCGCTCGCCAAATCCCTCGCCGAGAATCTTCTGTGTCTCCTTAACGATCGGGCTGCTCCCGGCGGTTTCATGGACCATACGGTAAATCCGCCCCTTGCGCGTCCGCGTCCATCCTTCACCCCAGTCAGAGAAATACATCGCGCCATCCGGACCGAATTCAACATCCGTGGGTTGCAGATTACCGACCACCGTTTCGGAATCATCCAATTCGAACGCCGCTCCCTTGGGTTTCACTGAGAACGCCTGGATTTTGCTGTTGGCAATGTTGCCTTTGAAATGAGTCAGAAAAAAATGATTGTCATACTTGGCCGGCATTCCCGTCCCGGGATAAAACGTCAGGCCCGAGGGACCATTCTCGACGTTGCTGATGGGTGGCAGATAAGCGGCCGGCCGCACTCCAATATCTTCGATGCGATTCGGCAACGGTTGACCGTTGAAATCCGCCTGGCGGGAATAGTGAGACATCCAGATGTGTTCGTTCTTCCACGGAACCAGATCGTAACCAATCAACGAATGCTGGTACCCAACCCTCCAGCCGCTGTCGCCGCCTTCCGCGATGTAAACCAGACGTTCCTCATCGCCGTGGTCGAAGTCATTGTCGCCGGTGAACAGATTGCCGTAATTGTCGAACGCCAGCTCCTGCGGATTCCGCAGGCCGCGATGCACCACTTCCATTTCCGTGCCATCGAGATTACAGCGAAACACCGCGCCTTCGTCAGGGTAGGGGAGCAGTTTGAGTTCCTTTGTCACCACCGTCGCGCCCCGGTCGCCAATTGAGAAATACAATTTCCCGTCCGGTCCGATTGCCAGTCCGTGCATATCGTGTCCCGTGAAACTAAACCGCACTCCATAGCCGTAACTCAGCGACCGCCGGGAAACCGCTTTGCCTTCCTTGTCGATTCCACTCAGTTCCCACAAGTGCGGGATGTTCGTAAAATACACCTTTCCTTTGCGGGCCAGGACACCCGAGGCGATTCCATCCAGAACGGAGTCGAATTTGTCGGCATAGATGGATGAAAAGTCCGCCTTTCCATCACCATCCCGGTCTTCAATCAATCGGATTACTTCGGATTCAATCTTGAGGTCTTCAAACTGTTTGCCGAAATTGCGCCGAATCAGTTCGACGCGATCCTCGACCGTGCGGCAGGCCAAATCCTCCTCCAGCATGAACATGTAATGCCGAATATCCAGCACGCTCGTCCGATAGCGATAGGTCTCGGAAACGAAGACACGGCCCTTCTCATCCAGGCAGAAAGCGACCGGGTTGCCGAGCATCGGCTCCGCCGCCCACAGTTCGAGTTTGAATCCCTTCGGAACTGTAATCCGCTTTAGATTATTGACGGCCTCACGCGAGGCCTCCGCCACATCCGGCACGCTGATGCGAATGGCATCAATCAACTTGTGCGCATCGGCGGGTTTGGCCGGCGCGGAAATTTCCGCCCCGTTGCCCTCGCTGTATCCGATGAAAAGCGCCGCCAACGCGGCACACGCGGGAAACTGAGTCACTCGATTCATGGGCGCGAAAATACCGCTCTGTCCACTTCCGGCAAGCAGACAATTGTATGATGGGAATATTTTCCAGTCGAGTTTCCGACGGATTCGGACGCTGGACCGATGCCGCGAAAACTACTGTCAATTTGCCCGTCAAAGGTTAGATTACGGCCAATGTCTCGCATCACAATTAATCCGGCTCAATGCGGAGGGCGACCTTGCATTCGCGGAATGCGCATCCGCGTGAAGGATGTGCTCGACATGCTGGCGGACGGCGCCAAGCCTGACGAGATACTCGCGGACTTTCCAGATTTGGAGGCCGAAGACATTCAAGCCTCCATTGGATATGCCGCGCGGTAGACTCAACGGCTCGACCCGATTCTTCCGCAGATAATTGAACAGCTTTACTCGGGGCAATGCGTTGTCGAAGTCAGGCGCGAATATTTGCCGCGCGAATGAACTTGATGCGGACTTGAATCTTCTCCTACTCCTCATCCACCCGTTCCGCTTCGGGTGTCGCGGCGGGAACAGTCACAACTGGCTTCGGTTTTCGAAACCGCCCATACACATATCCCGCGCCAAAACCAATACCCACCGTCACCAGCAGCAGAAGTGCCCGTGGCATCGAGATGCTCATCCATAATATCTTGGTCTCGACCGTCGTCGTGTTCTGTAGAATAACCACCAGCACGAGCACGGCCAGGATGGATATCCCCGTCAGTTTCAGGTTCGCTTTGATATTATCGGCCACGCACCAACCTTATCCCATACGCCCCGAAAGAAAACTCCTTTCCCGTCCCACACCAAAGCATTGAACCCCCCCGGCGCGCTTGCTAACTTCCGCGTCGTGCGAATCTTATCGGGCATTCAACCCTCCGGCGCGCTGCATCTCGGCAATTACTTCGGGATGATGCGTCCGGCTATCGAATTGCAGGATCAGGGCGATGCCTATTACTTCATTGCCAACTACCATTCCATGACGTCGCTCTTCGACGCCGACGAGCGCCGCACAAACACCCTCGACGTCGCGCTCGATTTTCTCGCCTGCGGACTCGACCCGGCCAAGTCCGTTTTCTGGAAACAATCGGACGTTCCCGAAGTCACCGAACTGGCCTGGCTGCTCAGCACATTGACACCGATGGGTTTCCTCAACCGCTGCCACAGCTACAAGGACAAGAAGGCCCGCCTCGCCGACGGTGACGAGGACAAGGTCAACCATGGTCTTTTCGCCTATCCCGTGCTGATGGCCGCCGACATTCTGATCTTCGATTCCAACGTCGTGCCCGTGGGTAAGGACCAGAAACAGCACATCGAGGTCACCCGCGATATCGCCGCCAAGTTCAACAACCAGTACGGCGAAACGTTTGTCATTCCCGAACCCCGCATCCGCGAAGAGGTCGCCGTCGTGCCCGGTACCGATGGGCAAAAGATGAGTAAAAGCTACGGCAATACCATCGAGATTTTCGGGCCGGAGAAACCAATCAGGAAGAAGATCATGTCCATCGTCATGGACAGCCGCGACATCAGCGAACCCAAGCCCGACGCGGAGAAGAACACCGCCGTGCAATTGCTCAAACTCGTCGCGCCACCCGAAGTCGCGAAGGAGGTTGAAGACAAGTTGCGCGCCGGTGGTTTCGGTTATGGTGATTTGAAGAAAGCATTATTCGAGCATACCTGGAACTACTTCGCCGATGCCCGCAAGAAACGCGAAGACCTCGCAAACAATCTCGATTACGTGAACCAGATCCTCAAGGCTGGCGCAGAGAAAGCACGCGTATTGGCAACGAAGGTCCTCGACCGTGCCAAGAAAGCCAGCGGACTCGACTAAATCGCGGGCTTATCCAACTGGTCTTTCCCACTCCGCCAGGTCTTGGACTGCGGTGGTGCTCCACCGCTTTCCTTGAGGTCTGCGCAAAGCAAAACGTGTGCGCTGGAATACCCGAAGCTCTCGCCGACTCGAACGCCGCTCTCGCGCACCATCCATCTCCGTGATCCTACCGCCACCTCCACGCCCAAAAGCGGCGCGGCAGCGCACGCACTCCAAGACGCTGGCGCGTTCAATAAGGCCTTTCTCACTCTGCGAGGTCTTGGACTGCGGTGGTGCTCCACCGCTTTCCTTGTGGCTGGCTCGAAGCAGAACGTGTGCGCCGGAATACCCGAGGCTCTCGCAAACTCGGGTGCCGCTCTCACGCCCCATCCATCTCCGTGATCCTACCGCCACATCCACGCCCTAAAGCGGCGCGGCAGCGCGCGCACTCCAAGAGGCTGGCGCGCTCAAGGCTGCCCCTGAATTCTGCCAATCCTTTCACCACTCGGAAGCCGGCTCGTAGTCATCGCTGACGTTTACCCTCGCTGTCTTGAAACGGTAAATCGACTGAACCATTGCCGCGGACGCAGTCCGCTCAAACCATGCCGCTGAACACCAGGGATACAGATTGGCCACCGGCACCAACCCATGCTTCACCGCATTCTGATGCACGTAGTTCAGCGCGCGAAGTAGGATCGCTGATGCGTCAGTCGCGTCTCACGAAAATTGTGCCACACGTGCCGTCGGGAGGATTCATCAAGTCGATTCACCCAGCCCGAAGTTTTCGTATGCAGCACGGCGAGCATCTGCGAAAGACTTTCGGCGCTTTCCGTACCCTCGGGTGAATTTCCGACAAAGTGATAATGGTTGGAGAATACCGCCCAGGCCTCAAGTCTCCACCCGAAATCCCGAACCACCGTCAGCAGCCCGCGATGAAGCACCTTTGCGCGATCTCGCCCGCGAAAGTGATGCGCCTTTCGATAGGTTGAAGCGGTGACAAAATAGGTTCCCGCCTCCGCGAGTTGATGGGTCGGTGCATGGGGCCACGGCGTCTTTGGTGTCGCCATACCAGTCATTGGAGCAGAAGCACGTGGATCGGCAATCTTGAATTCCAAAAGCGCCGCTGAAACTCCGCGAGGTCTTGGACTGCGGTGGTGCTCCTCCGCTTTCCTTCTGGCTGACGTGAGGAAAAACTTGTGCGCTGGTGAACCCAACGGTCTGGCCGACTCGGATGCCGCTCTCAGGCCCCGTCCATCTCCGTGATCCTACCGGCCACCTCCACGCACGAAAGCGGCGCAGCAGCGCGCGCACTCCAAGACGCTGGCGCGTTCAATAAGGCCTTTCTCACTCCGCGAGGTCTTGGACTGCGGCGGTGCTCCGCCGCTTTCCTTGTGGCTGGCTCGAAGCAGTACGTGTGCGCTGGCATACCCAAGGCTCTCGCAAACTCGGGTGCCGCTCTCGCGCCCCCTCCATCTCCGTGATCCTACCACCACCTCCACGCACGAAAGCGGCGCAGCAGCGCGCGCACTCCAAGACGCTGGCGCGTTCAATCAAGCCTTTCTCACTCCGCGAGGTCTTGGACTGCGGTGGTGCTCCACCGCTTTCCTTGTGGCTGGCTCGAAGCAGTACGTGTGCGCCGGTATACCCGAGGCTCTCGCCGACTCGGGTGCCGCTCTCACACCCCCTCCATCTCCGTTATCCTACCGCCACCTCCACGCACGAAAGCGGCGCAGCAGCGCTCGCACTCCAAGACGCTGGCGCGTTCAATAAGGCCTTTCTCACTCCCGCTTCTGCGCCAGCAACCACCGATAAAACTCCGGGTTGTTGTAGGTCTCCGTCCACGAATCATGGCCGGCGTTTGGGTAGATGGTCAGCTTCGGTGTCTTGTTGCCCAGTCGTTTCAACAGTTCGATCATCCGCTCTGATTCGTTGACCACCACGGTCGAATCCTTGCCGCCGTGAAATGCCCAGATGGGCAGCGACTGCATGGCTTTGGCGCGAGCCGGTTCGTATCGATTCAGCAGCGGCACGATTGAATTCCCTCCACCACAGATTGGCGCGACGGCCGCGAAGCGTTCCGGGTGCGTCAGGCCCAGTTCCCATGAACCGTAACCACCCATGCTCAACCCGCTCAGGTAGATTCGCGCCTTGTCCACCCGATGCGTTGCCTCGATGTCATCCAGCAGCGCCGAAAGTTCGTCCGCACGCCACCAACTGCCTGCCGGGCATTGCGGCGAGATGATGATGAAGTTTTTTCGGAGCAACTCGGTGGATTCCATTCGCTTTGCCCGGTCCTCATCGGATTCGTTTTTTCCGGCCCGCGGTGCGGCGGATACCAGCATGGGCGGCCCGTGAAACGCCACTCGTGTCAAATCATTTCCCCGCTCACCAGCGCCATGGAGAAACAACAACAGTGGCCAGTTCTTCTTCCCGGTGGCATATCCTTCCGGCAGGTAAAGCAGGTATTCGAGCCGCACGGACTCTTCGGTTTCCTTTTTGAATTCGAGGCGTTGCTGATTCAGTTTCGAATCGATCTCCGCCGATTGAAGTCGGCCGGATTCGGAATTGGAAATGACCAGGACTGCGAGGAGGGAGAAAATAAATCGTTTCATAATCAGGTTAACGGTTGTTGCGAAATCCTGTTTGGCCGACGACGATTTGGCAACACCGCAGGTGGCGTTTGGGTTCAGAATCATTCTGACAGTTTTGAAACCCCGCCGGCGCGCTGAACTCCAGTTCGGCTTGATTACGGCGTGGGACCGCCAGCGGGCCGAACTGGAGTTTGTCGCTCCAATATCGGCAATACTCATGAAAACCGATTTCGATGTCATCATCATCGGCGCGGGCGGCAGCGGACTGGCCGCCGCGGTCAGCGCAAGCGAGAATGGCTGTTCCGTGCTGCTGCTGGAGAAGCGCCCGCAACCCGGAGGCACCACCGGCATTGCCGTGGGTTCATTCACCGCCAATCGCACGGGCATGCAAAAGCGAGCTGGAATCCCCGACGAATTGGAGCACCACGCCGAAGATGCCGGCAAATTCGCACCTTCTGATATCGAATCGCGCAACAACTTTGCGCTTCGCAATTATTTTCTTAGCCACACTGCCGAGACGCTGAACTGGCTGCAGGGAATGGGCCTGAACTTTCATGGCCCGAGTCCCGAACCGCCGAATCGCGTCCCGCGTATGCACAATGTTGTACCCAATGCGAAGGCGTACATCGCCACGCTGCAGGCGCGTTTCCTGCGGCTGAGTGGCCAGATGATCTGCGATGCGACCGTCCAATCATTGATCACAAATGACACGCGGGTTGTGGGCGTCGAGGCTGAATGCGACGGAATCATGCACGGGTATTCTGCCAGTCGCGGCGTGGTACTCGCCTGCGGCGATTATGCCAATTCTCATCAACTCATTTCCGAATACAAGGGTGATCAGTTTGGGCAGATTGACGGGATCAATCCCTTTGCCTCGGGCGAGGGCCATCGGCTCGCGCAGTCCGCCGGCGCCCGCCTCGTCAACATGGACATTACCTACGGGCCGGAAATCCGCTTTGTCGCGCCGGAGGGAAAGTTCTCCTTTCAACAATTGCTTCCGACCTCCGGTCCACTGGCCTGGCTGATGGGACGAATACTGCCCCTCGTTCCGAAGTGCATCATCAACGCCATGATCAAGCGGCTGCTCGTGACCTGGCAACACCCCGAGAACGCGCTGTTCGCTGACGGTGCGATTCTGATCAATCAACGAGGCGAGCGTTTCTGCAACGAGAAGCAATGGCCCGACCGCGAGATCGCGATTGCCAATCAACCCGATAAGCTCGCTTACATCCTGCTCGATAAACGCCTTTGTGAACGTTACTCTGTATGGCCGCATTTCATCTCGACCGCTCCGAAGATTGCCTACGCGTATGTGAACGATTACCTGCGCTTGCGATCGGACGTCGCAAGGTCATCAAGTTCGGCTGACGAACTTGCCCACAAATTATCCATTGATCACGAGCTCTTTCGAAAATCTATCGAATCATACAACGCTTACGCGACCGGCAAAGAGACTGATCGATTTGGTCGCTCTGGTGACCACGAAACCTTGCGAGGAAACCGCTGGGTAATGCTCGGACCAGCGCGCGCGTATTTCACGACAACCGAAGGCGGGGCCGCCATTGACGAGACACTTCGTGTCCTCGACGAACAGGGGATACCGATACCGGGACTCTACGCCGTCGGTCAGAACGGATTAGGAGGACAGATTCTTTGGGGCCATGGTCTGCACATTGCCTGGGCACTGACCAGCGGGAGATTGGTGGGAAAGGTACTGGGGAGCACAGCCGGCCCGGCTTATGGCCCGTCCGGCTTCGGACCCGGCGGCCCGCCGGAATGATCTGGGCGTGCGGGAATCCAACGTAAGGGCGGGTTGGTGCCAATGTTACATGCCAAACACCGCACGCGCTCTCCATTCCACGAACTCATTTGATCTGCCGCGCGGTAAGCCGGCTGCAAGCCGGCGCTCCGTTTTCAGCG
>CALBIE010000307.1 GCA_937893495.1 uncultured Verrucomicrobiales bacterium
GAATCCCCGCCTCAAGCCTGTTGCCGCACACCGCAAAACATGTGGACGACCTGTGCGTGATTCGTGCGATGAACCATCGCAATCCCGTTCACGGACCGGGTGAGTGTCTGGCTTTGACGGGAACAGGTGCGGGTGATCGGCCAAGCGTCGGTGCCTGGTCGCTTTACGGGCTGGGAAATGAGAACCAAAACCTGCCGGCCTTCATCGCCTTGAACCTGCACAATGATGGGATGCAGTTTCCGCAGGGGGCAGGGTGGGGTTCGGGTTTTCTACCATCTCGATTCCAGGGCACAGTGGTGGATCCAACGAAGGGCATCCGCGATGTCGCGATGCCGGCGGCGACATCCGATGCGCAACGCCTTCGGCAGTTGGATTTGATCAAGTGGTTCAATCAGCGGCACTTGAATCGAATCGGAGAACACGGCGAATTGGCCGCACGCATTCGATCCTATGAAATGGCGTTTCGGATGCAGACCGCCGCGCCGGAATTGTTTGACCTGGCGGGTGAGTCGGCATTCACGCGACAGATGTACGGCATCGATCAATCGCCGAACAAGATCGCCGGCCACGGTTGCCTGCTCGCGCGTCGAATGGTGGAGCGGGGCGTGCGATTTGTGCAGGTGCGTATTGGTGGCTGGGATGCGCACGGCAATATCAAAGGCAATCATACGCGCATGGCGGGCATCACAGACAAGCCCATCGCGGCTCTGCTGGCCGACTTGAAAATGCGCGGTTTGTTCGATTCGACGCTGGTGGTCTGGGGCGGTGAATTCGGCCGCACGCCGACGATGGAAGGCCGGGGGAACGGTCGCGACCATTCACCGGCGGGCTACACGGTCTGGCTGGCCGGCGGTGGCGTCAAAGGCGGACAAATCATCGGCGAGACGGATCCAATTGGTTATGTCGCGATTGAGCGTCCCGTCAGCGTGCCGGACTTGCATGCAACCATGCTTCATTCCCTTGGCATCGACGCCGGCAAACTGGTTTTCGATCATCACGGATTGAAGGAAACTCCGGTGGGTGTGACCGGTGGCGAACCGGTAACGGAGGCGTTTGCTTGATCAAAAACTCTGCGGTTCTCAGCGTGCTCTGCGCCTCTGCGTTTAAGCTGGGTTTGATTTAACGCGGAGGGCGCAAAGGCACGGATCTAATCAAGACTGAATTTGGGCGAGAACTTTGATGGAGCCACCAAATCGTGAAGATCAGAAATCGAAACGTTCTTAACACGCTTTGGTATCCGACATGACCCTGATTCAATGCTCTGCTTTAATTGTCAGATTGCGGTTTCTTCGAAAATAGCAAGTGGTGTATCCAATGAAGCACGCGGTATGTGAAAAACGCTGCTGGACTTCCAAGAACTGCGAAAACGGCGACCATGACTACCGCCAATTCTAGCATGTCAGCCAAACGCTTACTGTCCTGCCATTCCATTAGGACTTGAAAGGGAATCACGATGAACGGAAAGGCGAAACCAATCGCGGGCACAATCAATACGGGTACCCATGTGGAGATACGAGTGGACGGCCCTCGATTAACAGAGACCGCGAAAACTACGCCAGAAATGATGGCGCTAATCGCGACAGGAAAAACAATCTCTGCGGTGCCCAATCCTTCCATACGTTCGAAAGCCATTAAAATTCTCGGTTACGAAAATTAATTAGAATATCCACGGAAATGCGCGCTGCCATTGGTAGCGGAAGAAATATCAACAGGTCACAAAAGGGTCAAGCAAGTGCGAAACGAGGGGTGCGGCGCACAGAATGGATGGTGCGAATGTTGTAGGCCGGGTGCCCCACCCGGCGGTTTGCCCACACTGCATCTCTGAGTCGCCGGGTGAGGGCACCCGGCCTACAGGGATTTCCCCTTCATTCAATTTGCCAACTCCTAAAAAACTTTGCGTCTCTCTGCGTTTAGGTCGGGCTTGATTTAATGCGGAGAGCGCAAAGGCGCAGAGTTCGCGGAGCTTGGAATACTCAGTATTCGACCAACCTCTCTGCCAGTATCAAGTGCCGGCAATTGTCACACGTTCACTTCAGCGAATTTCCACCAGGGCTTCACCCGCTTCAAACATTTCGCGAACAGCTTCAAACTCCCGCTCAAAAATTTCCTTCAACTTTAGTTCCGATGTGTTGCCGCAGGTCAGCCACAAAACGCGTGGAGGCGGGCCCAGTCGCTCGACCAATTCGACGAAATCGAGATCTTTGGTCATCACGATTACATCTGCTGCCCGGGCCTTTTCAAAGATTTCTGAATCCGGTGTTTCGCGCATACCGAGGTCGCGAACGGGTACCGCATTGACTTTGAAACGTTTGGAAAGCCAACGCGCAATCCGGGGAGAGAGGTGCGCGTCGAGCCAGAACGTCATGCGGCCAGAATCGGATGGTCGATGCGACGGCGGGCGAACTGGATGCAGGCGCGGATGTCATCCGGCTCCAGATCGGGCAATTCGTCGAGGATTTCGACCTGCGATAAACCGGCGTCGAAGAGATCCAACACATCGGAAACGCGGATACGCATCCCGCGAATGCAGGGCCGCCCGCCGCACAGCTTCGGGTTGGATGTAATTCGTTCCAAAATGTCCATGTCCCAAGTATCGGGCAAAGGAATCACTCGTCAACCGGGTAAATTCGTCGTTGGCGATTGGAGGAAACGCCCGTCGGCGACCCAGTGATGGAGACCTCCGCATGACGCACGAATGGCTGTAGGCCGGGTGCCCCACCCGGCGTTTTGGCGCGATGGCCGTCCGGGTTCGCCGGGTGAGGGCACCCGGCCTACAAGATTCTCACGTTTCAAGAAGGCGATTGCTGCTGCCTCCAACTGTTGCCAACTTTGTCGATGCGTCAGATAGAAACCTTTGCGGCCCTTTGCGTTCTCTGCGGCCTCTGCGCCCTCTGCGTTTAAGTTGGGTTTGATTCAACCCAGAGGACGCAAAGGGCGCGGAGAAACGCAGAGACTGCTATGACGCGATTTGAACAATTCAATCTTTCTTGTTTGCCCCATCAATACCACCGTCAACTTTTAATCGGTCAGCCAACCGGTTCGCAAGCACCACGAAATTCCTGCGTTGCTCGTAAGTAGGTCGATAATCCGATTCAAATTCCTTAAGCGCACGAACGACTTTGTCTACTTCACCTCGTTCGATTGCGGCAATGCATGCAGGAGCGACCACTACAGCGGCACCGCCAAAATCAGAGTTTGCCTGAAACTTTTGAAATATCGTGGCGGCAAAGCAAAGAAATAATGTTGAAATGAACACCCCTACTGAAGCGGCAATTCGGAAACCTTTTCGCTGTGAGAGCGCAGTCACGATCAGCAATCCAAAGTACGCGACGATAATGAGAAGGAGGAGTGCAATTGGGTCCATGGCCGAATACTTGGCCAATACCACGAGCAAAGCAATTTTACATCTTGCCTGCAGATTCTACTTCTTTCCCTTCCGCTGCTGCTGCTTCGCCGCATGAGCCGCCTTGCCGGCTTTCCAGATATCAATCTCGCTGTTGTTTTTCTGTTTGGGACCGGCGGTGGAGCGGCCGCGGTCCACGTAGCTTTGGAGCAGGGCGGTGAGTTCCTTCACGACTTGTGGATAACGTGACTCGACGTTTTTTGATTCTCCAATGTCGTTGTCCAGATCGTAGAGCTGAACGATCGGCAGCTTGCTCATGTCCTGCCGGCCCGGGCGCGGTTCGCTCCAGCCACCGGAACCCGGACAGAGTTCGAGTTTCCATTCGCCTTTCCGGATCGAGAATGAGCCATTGATGGAATGATGGATCACGGCCTCGCGCAAGGGAGTACGGTCGCGGCCTTCGAGCGCGGGAAGGATACTCACGCTGTCTTCGGCGGCATTGCCGGGAATCGAACGGTTCAAAATATCCGCGCACGTCGCGAACAGATCTGTCAGGCAGATGGTCTGCTCGCTCTCGGAGCCAGGGGCGACGCGGGCCGGCCAACGGGCGATGAACGGGATGCGATGCCCGCCTTCAAAAATGTCCGCCTTGTGTCCGCGAAACCGGTAACTCGGGTGATGTCCCTTGGCGGCAAGCTCCGGGAATTTCGCCTGCGGCGAACAACCGTTGTCGCTCGTGAAAATCACCAGCGTGTCTTTCGTGAGCCCGTTCGCGTCGAGCGCGGCCATCACCTGGCCGACGGTTGCGTCCACCTGCATGACGAAGTCGCCGTAATTGTTCAATCCGCTTTTGCCCTGCCATTCCTTCGTGGGAACAATCGGCGTGTGCGGCGCGTTCAATGGCAGGTAGATAAAGAATGGCTTGCCCTGCTTTGCGTCGTTGGCGTTTTGCCAGATGAACTTAACCGTCTCCTCTGTCAGGCGTGGCAAAACATCAATGTCTTCGAAATCGACATCCGCCGGCCCGCTGCGCATGAATTTCTTCTCCACCAGCTTTTTCACGATCGGTTTATCGTTGCGGATGAAGACGAACGGCGGCATGTCGAGCGACGCGCTGATGCCAAAGTAGTAATCGAAGCCGACGGAATTGGGTCCATTCTGAATCGGCTTGGTGAAATCCACATCCCATCCGCCCTTGTAGTTCGGGTTCCAGGTGTCGCCGTCATTGGCGAAACCACCGTCCTTGGTCGGCCAATCCATGCCGAGGTGCCATTTGCCGATTGCTGCGGTCCGATAGCCCTGACTCTGGAGGAAGGCCGCAACGGTCATGCGATCGGGTTCGATCAATCGGCGTGAGAATCCCCAGCAGACGCCATTCTGCAAACGGCT
>CALBIE010000308.1 GCA_937893495.1 uncultured Verrucomicrobiales bacterium
TGACGACGATGGGCGTCAGGAAGATTGGTCAAGTCGCGCCACGGACGTTCGATCTCAAGTTCCGCGGACCATTTTTCAATGGCCTCTCTTGCGACCGAGATCTCGGCGGCATGTGCCGGTCCCACAGTTGAAAGCGCCAACAATACCGCAGTCGCGGTGGGCATGAGTTTGTGTTTCATTTCATCTTGACGGTTTGCGATGCATTTTGAACTGACGAAACACGTTCGTTCGCCACCGGGTAAGGACCATCATCAAACGTTTGCGCGTGATATCCTTTCATGCCGACTTCACGGGCGAGGGAACTTCTGAAGTCGCGGCCCTGTTTCAGACAGTGAACGACGTGATTGAAATCGTAAACTGGTTCCCATTCCAAATCTCGCCGAGCCGCGGAATTGACGTACACGCGGTCGATCCCATCAAACATCTTCCAGCCACGCTGTGAGTAAACCCGGAGATATTCCGGCGCGCGGTTATTGACGACGGTCGGTGCGTCAACGCGAAGAGCCGACAGGTCTTCGGGCGTGAAGGGAGTGGTGGCGCTGATGATATACCGACCGAAGCCCAGCTTCGCGGCGTTTTCACTCGCTGCGAGATGGGCGGATACGACGTCTTCTAGGTCAACGCGACGAAATAGAAACTCGTTGGCCTTGAGATTATCGTCGCTGTATGTGTCACGTGTTCTACGGTCATCGTCCTCCTCTGGAAAGAACCTGGACGTTCGCAGAATTATGCAGGGCAAACCGGTTTTTCGATGGAATAAATGGCACAAGTTCTCGGCGGCAATCTTGGTAGTCCCGTAGATGTTTCTTGGAAGAGGCTGAACTTCCTCGGTCACCCAAATTGTTGCCTCGCCGTCCCTTGGCTTCATTGCATCACCAAAGACACTCGTGGTGCTCGTGAAAACGAATGACTCCACGCCGGCCTTCACCGCGGCCTGCAACAGGGTGAGAGTTCCCGTAATGTTCGTATCGACAAAATCCTGCATTTCATGGGTTGCCACATGGGGCTTATGCAGCGTCGCGGCGTGGAAAACGACCTGCGTGCCATCCATGCAGCGTTCGACCAGTGTCCGATCCGTTATTGAACCCATGACCGAAGTGTATTGAGAATTCAAGATATCGAGGCCGATGGTATCAATGCCCCTCGCTTGTAACGTCCTGACCAATGCCTCTCCAAGATGACCCGAGCTGCCTGTGACCAGTGCCTTCATGTCGGAAATGGTATCAAATGAATTCAATTGGAGAAAGTATTGAAGGAGACCGGAGTTACCCATGAGTGACCTCATCGATTTGCCTGAACCTGCCATAACCCCATTGAACCTTTGTGCCGGTGGCTATCGGTTGAGTAAAGGGTATTCCAAAACAGGTGGGGCGAGGCTACGCGGAGCCTTTGACCTCTATTGGGGATAAACGACACGAGGCTCGGCGTAGCCTCGCCCCACCGTATGGACGCCGCCGCTCCCGTGCTTGCCCGAGTGGCGTTCTATGCTAGTCTCGCCGCATGCGTCCCTCTTGTTTGTTATCTGTTGTCGTTGCCGTGCTTTGTATTGCGTGCGATTCAATCGCCGCCAAACTCAATGTCCTCTTTCTCATCTGCGATGACCTGAACTGCGACTTGGCGTGCTACGGGCATCCACAGGTCAAATCGCCGAATATCGACCGCCTGGCGAAGCAGGGTGTGCGCTTTGAGAATGCGGCTTGTCAGTACCCCCTGTGCGGACCGAGTCGGGCGTCGTTCATGGCGGGGCTTTATCCGGACCAGACGCTGATTCATCGCAACGCCATTTATCTCCGCGAACATGTGCCGAACGTGAAGACGGTGTCCGAGATGTTTCGCGAAAACGGCTACTTTGCGACCCGCATCGGCAAAATCTATCATTACAATGTCCCCAAGCACATCGGCACGAGTGGGCATGACGATCCTTACTCATGGAACTACACTATCAATCCGCGGGGGCGAGATGTGGATGATGAGGATCTGATTTACAGTCTGCGCCCCGGCAGCTTTGGTGGAACGCTGAGTTGGCTGGCGGCCGAAGGGACCGACGAGGAACAGACGGACGGCATTGCGGCGACTGAGGCCATTCGGTTGCTGAAGAAACACGCGAGACAAAAGGATGTATTCTACCTGGCGGTTGGCCTCTATCGGCCGCATACGCCCTACGCGGCACCGAAGAAGTATTTTGACCTGTATCCGCTGGACTCGATCAAGGTGCCGCAAGTTCCCGATGGTTATCTGGATTCCCTTCCGAAGCCGGCACGCCAGTCGATTTCGCGGAAGAAGGATCAGCTGAATCTCGCCGATGAACTCGCGCGCAAGGCAATCCAAGCCTACTACGCATCCATCACATTTGCGGACGCGCAGCTCGGGCGGATTCTTGACGCGTTGGAAGAGACGGGGCTGGCGAAGAACACGGTGGTGCTGTTCACCTCAGATCACGGCTATCACATGGGTGAACACGGGCATTGGCAGAAAACGACACTCTTCGAAAATGCCACCCATGTGCCGCTCATCATTGCCGGGCCGGGGGTCAAGGCGAAAGGCGCCACTGCCACCACGCCGGCGGAGATGGTGGATTTTTATCCGACGCTCGCCGAACTCTGCGGTGTGAAACCGCCGCCCTACATTTCGGGCGTCAGCCTGGTACCGGCGTTGAAGGATGCGAAGGCACAGGTTCGGAAGTCAGCCTTCACGCAGTATGCAAACGGATACAGCATCCGTACGGCTCGTTATCGCTACACGGAATGGGGCGATGAAGGCAAAGATGGGAATGAGCTTTATGATCATCAAACCGATGCGGCCGAGATGAAGAATCTGGCGAATAGCCCCAAGCAGGCCGAACTGATAAAACAACTCTCGGCACAACTCCGCGAACGGATTGCCGATGCCAAACGTCCGCCCAAAGGCGTGAAGCAGATCGATTTCGCAAACACGCGTCGAGTGCGGTGATTTTTCCTGCGGATAGACGCAAGCGCGGCAAAGCCGCAACTCCAGGGGAGCACGCCCGCCTCGGGCGTCGGTTTGCGCGCCCTCGCGCAAACCCCTCGAAGCTGGCGCGAATCCGGATCCGAGATGAGGGATACCCGGTGTTTCCGTAAAACGACCCGTTCGGATGTCCCTGGCGAGGGTGCCAGGGACGACGCCCGAGGCGGGCGTGCTCCCCCAATCCAGTCGCTGCAATCAGCATCTGCATAATTGTAGAAAGCGTCAGGTCGATGCGACAGGAGTGATGTTGTCGGCTCGCGCTGAATGTAGCCGCCGAGTTTAGGAGGCGGATTCTTGAGCGGCGAAGATAATTGGCATCCGCCTCCTTACCTCGGCGGCTACGTCGGAATGATTGCCACGCCGAATTCCCTGTAGGTCGGGTGCCCTCACCCGGCGTCAGTTTCAAACGAAGACGCCAACACGCCGGGTAAGTGTCCCCGGCCTACAGGGCAGTAACCAAAATTGATTGCCTCGCTGCGCCGCCTGTCTGATAGTTCAGTCACGTGAACCTGTTTCCCTCAGACGTCTCTCGCCATTGGCGAATGTCGCGCCGCGAGATGCTGCGCCTTGGTGGAATGGGAGCGGCGGGCCTGGGATTGCCCGGCCTGTTGCAGGCTGAAGCTGCATCGTCATCGGCCCGATTTAGTGGCAGGGCCAAGAACTGCATTTACATCTTCCTCTGCGGCGGCCCGTCCCAGCTCGACATGTGGGACATGAAGCCCGACGCGCCCTCGGAGGTTCGCGGTCCCTTCAAGCCAATTTCCACGAACGTGTCGGGAATGCAAATATCCGAGTTGCTGCCACGAACGGCGCGGCATGCGGACAAGATGTGCATCATCCGCTCGATGCGGCACACCAATCCGAATCACGATGTCGGGATTCTCTATACTTTGCTGTCCACGATGCGGCCTCCGAACAATCGCGCGTATCCGCCGACGCGGCAGGACCACCCGGGCATCGGTGCCGCGTTGACGAACTTGATGGGTGCGCCCGGCGAATTGCCGGCATGGGTGACGTTGCCACGGCATTTCACGACCGGGTCCAGATTCTACAAAGGACAAACCGGTGGATTCCTCGGTCCCGCGTACGATTCGTTTGCCCTGAACGAGGAAAAAACTGATTCGCTCGGCTCCAAGGATCTCCAGGTGACCGCGCTAGATCCCACCGACGGAATTTCGCAGGAACGACTTCAGTCGCGGGCCGGCTTGCTGGATCGATTGGATGCGTATTCGGATGAAGTGCTCGGTGGGCCCATGATTGATCAAACTCGCGCCTACCGGGAGAAGGCGTTTTCCATGTTATCCTCCGACCGTGCGAAGAAAGCCTTCGACCTGAATCGCGAGTCACCTAAGCTCCGAGACCGCTACGGACGAAATGAATACGGGCAGAGTTTTCTTATGGCGCGGCGATTGATCGAGTCTGGCGTGCGGATGGCAAACGTGTTTTGGACATTTTATGGCAAGGACGGCTGCCAGTTCAATCTCTGGGATAACCATGGCAGCGACAAGGAAGTGTGCGGCGGATTCAACAAAGGTTTCGACATGATCACCGCGCCGTATTGCTGTCCTTCGTTTGATGTTGCGTATTCCGCTCTGCTCGATGATTTGAGCTTACGCGGATTGCTCGATGAAACGCTCGTGGTCGTGCTCGGTGAATTCGGTCGAACTCCCAAGATCAACAAGAATGCGGGACGTGACCATTGGCCCAATGCGTATTCCATTGTGCTGGCCGGTGGCGGTGTCAAAGGCGGGCAGATTTATGGCGCGACCGACAAGCACGCCGCACAGGTGACCGAAGATCCTGTTACACCAGATGATCTGGGTGCGACGATTTATCATGCGTTCGGCATTCCGCCGGACACGCTCATCCACGATCAACAGGGACGTTCAATTTTGCTCACGCAAGGAACACCAGTGACAAAAATCTTCGGATGATGATGGGAATTTTCTCGTGCAATATGTCGCCGTGCAACCGCCTGCGGTCGGCACCCTGTAGGCCGGGTGCCCTCACCCGGCGCAACGAGTTCGCACTGATTGGCCTGTTTTTACTTTCCAACTCAATTGCGGTTTGTTCCGCCCAACTCCGAATCGCCACGTTTGAGGCGGATGTCACTCCTCCTCTTGGCGCGCCGCTTTGCAATGGTGGCGTGCAACCGGCGAATAAAATCGTCGCGCCGCTATCAGCCCGCGGAATCATTTTGCTGGGAAGCGGGAAGCCCATCGTGTTGTGTGCGTTCGACTGGGTGGGCATCGGGAACGGTGCGCACGACTTGTATCGCGAACGATTGGCAGCCGCGGTTGGAACGTCCACCAATCGGGTCACGGTTCACACGCTTCATCAGCACGATGCGCCCGCGGCGGATTTCTCGACGGAAGAGATACTCAAGACCGTTGGACTGGGCGGGGCGATGTTCGATCCGGTATTTGCCCGAGCGGCGATTGAACGGGTTGCGACGGCGGCCAGACTGTCATTGGGACGGGCGCAGCCGGTGACGCATCTCGGTATTGGCAGGGGAGAAGTGAAAGAAGTTGCCTCCAATCGGCGAATTCTTGGCGATAACGGAAAAGTTGCCATTGTGCGATTCAGTTCCAGTCGAAATCCCAAGGCGATCGCTGCTCCGGAAGGAGTTATCGATGCCCTTGTCAAACTGGTCAGTTTCTGGAATGGCGAGAAGCCGATTGCCTCGATGACGCATTACGCGACGCATCCGCAGAGCTACTATGGCAAGGGCGAGGTGAACCCCGATTTTCCCGGCATGGCCCGCGCTGCGATGGAGAAGGAAGTGCCGTTGGCAAAACACATCCATTTCGCCGGTGCGGGAGGCAACGTCGGCGCGGGCAAATACAACAACGGCTCTCCGACCAATCGCCCGATTCTTGCCGCTCGACTGGCTGCCGGGATGAAACTGGCATGGCATTCGCAGAAAAAGTTCCCCATCTCGGCGAAGGATGTCGGTTGGTCGTTCGCACCAACGGCACTCCCTGTTCGTGACACCTTGACCGAAGAATCGAGGATGGCGATGTTGCATGACACGAAGCTCAACCGGGCGTCACGCATGTTTGCCGCCCGGGATCTCGTATTCCTGCGCCGGACGCAGGCGGGTCACCGCATCAACATCAACTGTCTCCGACTTGGCGAGGCGCGGATTCTTTACATGCCCGGAGAATTGTTTGTGGAGTTTCAGTTGGCGGCGCAGCAGATACGCCCCGATCTGTTCGTGGCAATGGCAGCCTATGGCCAATATGGTCCGGGCTATATCGGCACAAAGATTTCCTATGGGCAGGGCGGATACGAGACCGGCAAGGTTTCGCGCGTGGGACCATCGGTCGAGCAGGTGTTGATGGATGCGATGCGGAAATTGCTGAACACGGAGTAGTGGTTGAGGTAATCCGCGCGGGAGGGGAGCCCAGCCGGCTCGGCTGTGAAGCCCGGCGGCTCGCCGGGCGAGTTCAGATTTCGACACGGCGACCGAGCCGGTCGCCGGAACAGGCCAGCGGCCTATTAGTCCGTTCAAAAAACCAATCTTTGGTAGCAGCCGAGGTAACGAGGCTCAAACTCCTTCGGAAAAACCAAAGAGATCAGAGCCTCCTCACGTCGGTTGCTACAGTTTTAATGGGTCTGCTATGCTCTCCGCTCTCCGGTTATTTGTGATTGCGGTGTCGCCGGGAATGATCTCCTCTCCTCATAAGTTCAATCATGAAAACATCCGCTTTCTCTCTCGCCCTGGTTTCCCTGGCCGTCCTAACCGGATGCACCACCGTGAAACCTAAAACCGACTGGCGGACGCAGTTGCGCGAGCAACTGCCCGTGCTGGGTCATCGCAACTTCATTGTCATCGCGGATTCGGCTTATCCGGCGCAAAGCAATCCCGGCATTCGAACTATTTACACGGGAGAAAGCCAACTCGCCACGACCCGAGAGGTATTGGCTGCGGTGGAAGCAGCGCCCCACGTTCATCCGATCGTGTACCTGGATGCTGAACTGGCGTCAGTGCCCGAGTCCGAGGCGACTGGCATTCAATCGTATCGCGAGGCGATTCAAAAGCTGCTCGCCGGCAAGAACGTGAAGCGACTGCCGCACATGGAGATCATTCGCAAGCTCGACGAATCCGCGAAACTGTTCAACGTGCTGATTCTTAAGACCGACCTCACCCTGCCTTACACCTCGGTCTTCATCGAACTGGATTGCGGTTATTGGAACGCCGAATCCGAAAAGCGTCTGCGGGAAAAACTGGAAGCGAAGTGAATCGCGCCATCAACCGCCAAAGCGTTCCCGAAGGCGGGATGCGGCCTGTGTGAGATTGCAGAGTTTTTCGTACGCCTCGTCGATGGAGGGCGGTT
>CALBIE010000309.1 GCA_937893495.1 uncultured Verrucomicrobiales bacterium
ATATCGACAATCTGAGAGCGGAAGTTCTCGCGACGACGCATCTCGGCCCGGAAGCGCACTTCACCGGGCTTCGTCTAAATGTTAATCTTCAACCAAAATCCTCCACGACGGGCGAGACTACAACCTTGAATGTCTTGTTCGCCCCGAAAGCAACAGGCGAAACCCTGACATCGGTACGAATCTACCGGACCAGCCAGCCGAAAATCACCCTTCATTCCTTTTACATTAGAGGATTCGGCACGGGGACTCCATCAATCGAGGTCAGTGGCAACGGTAGTGTCATCCCGAAAGGCGGTCTCCCCAACACGGTCAATGGAACGGATTTCGGAGCCGTTCCCGCGAGCACCGTCACAAACCACACTTTCATCATCAAGAACAACGGCAATGCCCCGTTGGAACTACCGGGCACACCGCCAATCCGGCTGGAAAGCTTTGGTCCTCCTCCAATCCGGTTCGCCGCCACCTTGAACAGTCCGACCACGATTCAACCGGGCGCGACCGCCAGTTTTGACGTTATGTTCAGTCCCGAGTACCAGGACAAGAGTCAAGCCAGAGTTATCATTCGCAACAGTGACCCGGCCAGTTCTTACTACAGCTTTCAAATTGCGGGCCGCGGACAAACGCCCGGAATCGCCCCTTCCGCCCAGAACGACACCGCGATCACCGTCCACCGCACCAAGGTGTCAATCGACGTAATGGCCAATGATGCCAGCCCTGATAACGACACACTGACCATTGCGAGCGTCACCGAGCCGGCAAACGGGACGGCACTGATCATAAACTCCAAGACCGACTATACCCCCGATCCGGGGTTTCTGGGTGACGACAGTTTTGGCTATGTCATCACCGATGGACGAGACGGTACATCCTCGGCCACCGTTCTCGTCACGGTCACCCCGGTCGCAACCAATCATCTGGGAGCGGTCAATGATGCCGCCTCGACCCGCCCCGGAATTCCCGTGATCGTCGACGTCCTCGCCAATGATTTCTATAACCCCGGCGCGACCATCGAGCTGCTGACTTCACCGAGTGACGGAGAGGCAGTGATGAATGAAGGCGGGGGGATACGATATTGGAGCACCAATCTGACCAAGGCACTTCCGTTCACGGACCGGTTTACCTATAGATTGATCGAAAACGACGAAACCGCCCAACTCTGGTCCACCGGCATCGTCGACGTAACCGTAACGACATCTGCGGATTATGACTGGGTGCGTCAGGCCGGTTCCAATGCCACCACCCGGGCGTCGGCACTGGTAATCGATGGGGAGGGTCACTCCCATGTCGCCGGTTATTACCACGTGATGGAAGCCAAGTTTGGTGGTGTGACACTCCCATTGAGCACCAATGGCACTCTAATCCGCAATCTATACCTCGCGCAATTTGACAGCGCAGGCGTTCAACAGTCGGTTCATCGGATAGGCGAAAGTGCGGACGCCGATATCGTCGCGATGGATATCGATTCGGCCGGCAACCGTTATCTGGCGGGCCGGTTCGAGGGTTCCATCCAACTCGGAGCGTTTTCACTGGACAGCGGAGGCAGCACGCATGGCGTGTACCTGGCCAAGGTGGCCCCGAGCGGGAATGTCCTCTGGGCGCAACGGGCCGGTCGTGGTAGTTCGTCCCTGACACTGGTCAATGATCTGGCCGTGGATTCGGCCGGAAACAGTTATGTTGTGGGATGGTTTAACAATCCGGATCTCAACGAGACGGGCATCATCGCCGTCCGATACAACGCGAGCGGACAACGTCAGTGGGCCCGGGAAGCGACCCATCTCGGTCTTGGATCCAACCCGGTCGCCACCGGTGTGGAGGTTGATTCAAACGGGAATGCCATTGTCGCCGGTTACTTCGGCGGCACGCTGAAATTCCATACGGCACAGCAGATCAGCAGTTCCGGAGGAGACGATATTTTTCTCGCCAGTTACACACCCGTTGGAGGTTTGGGCTGGTTCAAGCGTGCCGGGGGCTCGGCCAACGAGCAACCTGCTGCCATCGGCCTGGATGCCCGGAACCGGATCTATGTCGCCGGAACCTATGATGGCGCATCCACGCTGGGCGGCAGCAATCTTGTCCATGTCGAAAACAGCGATCTCTTGCTCGCGGCATTCGGGACCAACGGAGTATTTCGCTGGGTACGCACCGGCACGGGATCGGGATTGGATATGCCAACGGACATGGCGGTGGATGATGCCGGGTCTGTTTCCGTGGTGCTTGATTTCTTCGGATCACTGAACGCCTCGGGAGTTGTTCTAACAAGCGCCGGCGAGCGCGATGTGGCCGCCCTGCGCTACAACGAGGAGGGCAATATCCAATGGGGATCCCTGGTGGCCACCGGACCAAGGGGCGACGAGTATGGGCGCAGCATCGGCATCGACCCGGCCGGCAATCCGTTGGTGCTGGGAGATCTGGTCCAGGCGACGATCAACGGTCAGAGTCACGCGGCCACGGGCGGCGGTTCGGATCTTTTTCTAGCCAAACTGGGTCGCCAGGCCATCGCGGGACAATTGGTTTTTTCGCCCGGGGAAATGTTCTTCGGTCTCGATACGATTCGGATTGAGACGACAACACTCAACCTGACCAATGCCGGGCCGCGTGCCCTGACGTGGGCGGCTTCGTCCACGAACGACTGGATTTTTCCAACTCCGGCTTCAGGCGCCATTCCGGTGAACAGAGACACCAATCTCATCATCACGATTCATCCCACCAACGTTGTGTTCGGGCAGCATTTGGGAGCGATAAACCTGCAGTCGAGCGATCCCGCACGCACGAATGTTGATGTTCCATTAACACTGATTCTGGAAAACCCACCGGTCCTGGCCTTCAGCCCGCTGGATCTGAAGCAGGATATCAAACCGACCAATTCGCCCCAGGTCCACCAGATTGAGATCTGGAATACGGGAGGGGATCCCCTCGAGTTCAACCTCTCGAGCAATGCGAGCTGGTTGAGTTTCAGCACCAATTCAGGCATTGTCTCGACCGGACGGCAGACCATCGCCATAACCTACGACAAGACCGGACTGCCAGAGGGGAATCATCTGGGGAAAATCATCATCAGCGGGAATGCCAGAAACACACCCCAGACCGTTCCTGTACGTCTGACAATTTCCCGATTTGAAACCGGATCCGGCAACGCGCTTTCCACCTGGACCTCTCAGAACCCGAAGGTTCCACCTTACGACCTGCATGCGGTCACCCATGGTAACAACCGATTCCTGGCTGTCGGCGAATTCGGAACAGCCCTGATTTCCAGCGATGGCACCAACTGGACGACCATCAACACCGGTACCAACACAACATTGCGCAGCGTCGCGGCAGGAAGCGGCGGGTACATCGCGGTCGGTGACGGCGGTACCATCATGTATTCTGCCGATGGCACGAACTGGAGCGCGCGCGTCTCGGGCACCACCCGGCCTCTCAATGGGGTTGGGTTTGCCAACGGCATCATGGTCGCCGCCGGAGACAACGGCACTTTGCTGACATCCTCCGACGCCACGTTCGCCACCTGGACCTCCAGAGCATCCGGTGAGACGATAAGACTGAATGGGGTGGATCATGGCAACGGAAAGTTTCTCATCACCGGACAAAGCGGCACCCTGCTGACCTCGATCGATGGGACGGTATGGACCAAGGAGACTCTCCCGATATTCCCGGAATTCCGGGCGGCACTTTTCAGGGGCGGCACTTACTATCTGGTTGGTGATCAATCGCTCCAGTCCGACGATTTGACCCAGTGGGCAAACCCGGTGTTCGGTGGTCCCAGTCGGATTGCGGACATAATCTTCTTTGCCAATCACCTGTCATCGGCGGGCGGCACGGACTTGTCCGGTTCGGCCAGCCAGGGTGGAATCGGCTGGGCGCCGACCATTGATCTCTCCGCTTGGAATCGGTTGACCCTACCTGTCAAGCGTACCAATCTGCGCGAATTTGCCAATAACGGCACCATTGCGGTCGCCGTCGGAGAGTCCGGACGAATCTTGACGTCAACCGACGCGATCAACTGGACGGATCAAAATCCCACGAGTGCAAATGATCTCGAAGGCATTGCTGCCGGAACGTCAGGCCTAGTTGCGGTCGGCGACAACGGGTTTCTATTGAGCTCAACCAACGCCGTTGATTGGACCAAACAGGCAGCTCCGAACAATCGCAAGGACGATGTTTACGATGTGGTTTTCGGAAGCAACGTCTTCGTGGCGGCAACGGCCAGCGGAGCCTGGGTTTCTTCCAATGCCATTGACTGGGAGCGCCACTTTTGGGGAGAGACTCTCGCCACCCCAAGACTGGCGTTTGGGGGCGGCGTGTACGTGGTTGTTTCCTCTGCCAACGGCGTCGTTCGAAACTCATCCACGCCGACGAACTGGACCCGGCAGGTTTCCGGTGTCACCACCCGGTTTCGCGACGTGGCCTATGCCGATGGTCAGTTTGTTGCTGTGGGAGACAGCGGGACCATCCTCGTCTCCTCCAACTCGGTGGATTGGATTCAGGCCGCGTCTGGAACGACGGATCATTTGCGGGGCATTGCATACGGCGCCGGAACCTGGGTCGCCGTCGGCTACTCGGGACGCGTCCTGACGTCAGCGGACGGCGTCAACTGGAACATCGAAGATTCCGGTACGCCCAATGCCCTGCTGCACGTAATCCATGCCGGTGGCATCTTCCTCACCGGGGGCGTACCGCTGTCATCGCCAGATGGCAAGGTATGGTCGGTACGTGCCCGTGGCACCTCCCTGGGCTTGAGCGGGGCGGTGCTTCATCAGAACCACCTGATCTACGTTGGCCAGCGGGGAACGATTATTCGGTCCGGTGAACTCAACAAGGGACCTCCGATGATCTCGTTTGCTTCCGCCACAAATCAATTCATCGAAAGTCAGGGACTGATCCCGAACGGGAATGCGGGCTCGGAGACAATGAGTCTGCTGATCACTGCCGGTTCCGTCCAGAACCAGGGCTCCGTGTCGCTTCCTGTCGTTCGGTCCGGCAAATTGGATGTACCAGTTTCCATCGATTTTCGGACGTTGAATGGTCAGGCGACGGCAGGTGCGGATTATGCAACGAATTCCGGAACGCTGAATTTTGCAGCCGGAGAGTCGATCAAGTTCATTACCGTGGCAGTCACCAACGACAACATACCGGAACAAGCACAGGATTTCCTGATTCAACTGGAGAACGCCGGTGGCGGCGCATTCCTGGAAGGCATTGTTCAAACCAGCGTGACGATTACGGATGACGATCTTGCAGTTCCGGTCATCGTGGTCCACCCGATCAACGCAAAAGTGTTTGCAGGCGACACGGCAGAATTCCGGGTCGTCACCTCAGGAGAAGGGGAACTCGGATATCAGTGGCAATTCAACGGAAGCGACCTGATTACCCGGACCAATTCGACGCTCACCTTGAACTCAACGGGAGCCGGAAACGTCGGCAGCTACCGCGCAAGGGTTTCAAATACCAACGGCATGGTCTTCAGCAGTGCCGCGTCACTAATAGTCGTGCCGCCTTTTGGACTGAGTTCGACGAGGCCCGCCGTCGGCACGTTGTTCGAAACCAACGGCGCATTCAAACTGCGCGTTAATTCCCTCGAAGGATCACGCGTGGTCATTGAAGGGAGCGACGACCTCACCAATTGGTTTCGTCTGCACACGATCCTGAGCGAGACCAACACAATTGATTTCGACGACCCTTTTGCAAATTCGCGAACTCGCCGCTTCTACCGGGTATTCAAAGAGTAACGTGATTGCCTTCGCTGCCCCTACCTGATAAAAGGTGCATTCAATCATGAAGCTTTCACCATGTCTGATCATTTCCCTGGCAGCCACGCTGGTGCCTTGGAGTTCCAGCCGTGCCGACGATCAATCCGAGGCAAAACAACTGCTCCGCAAGGTCGTCCAGTTCCATCGCGAAAAGGTCGGACACGAAGGTGCCTATCTGTGGCGATACAGCGCTGACTTAAGAAAACAGGAGGGCGAAGGCAAAGCAACCAAGACAAGTGGATGGACTCAACCTCCGGGCACGCCGTCCGTCGGGGAGGCATACCTGACGGCGTGGAAGCTGAGCAGCGAACGGATCTGTCGCGACGCCGCAATCGAATGCGCCCACGCGCTGGTACGCTCGCAATTGCAATCCGGTGGGTGGGATTCGCATTTCGATCTCGGCCCCGATGGCGTGAAACGATACGCCTACCGCGTGGCGGGCGAACGTGGCGGCAAGCGCAATTCCACCACGTTCGATGACAACAAAAGCCAATCGGCTCTGATGCTGTTGATGCACATGGACGAGGAACTCGGGTTCAAAGACGAAAAGATTCACGAAACCGTCGAGTATGCGCTCAAACAAATGCTGGCCGCCCAATATCCGAACGGCGCGTGGCCGCAACAATACAGTGAACCTCCGGATGCAACGAAGCATCCTGTTAGAAAGGCATCTTATCCGCCAACCTGGTCGCGAACCTTTCCGAAACAGCGTTACACCGGCTATTACACGCTCAATGACAACAACATGTCGTACATCGCCGAGATGCTGTTCGAGGCAAATCGGATTTACGGACGCAGGGACTGTTACGAAGCCGCGCTGAAGACGGGTAATTTCTTTCTGCTGGCTCAGATGCCGGAGCCGCAACCCGGTTGGGCGCAGCAATATGATTCGAACATGCATCCCGCGTGGGCACGCAAGTTCGAACCACCGGCCGTCACCGGCGGCGAATCGCAGCAGGTGATGAAATCACTGATCAATCTCTATCGTCACACTGGCGAAAAGCGCTTCGTCGAACCCTTACCCCGCGCGTTGGCCTACTACCGCTCGTGCGTCTTACCCGATGGCAAACTGGCCCGTTTCTACGAACTCAAAGCAAACAAGCCTTTG
>CALBIE010000310.1 GCA_937893495.1 uncultured Verrucomicrobiales bacterium
ATCGGACGCTATCTCGACTGGAGGCTCAATGGAGTACGATGGGACCCGCCGTTGCGGAGATTGAAGTCATTCAGGACAAGGTGCGCAAATTTCGCTCATGGTACGACGAATCGCAGCCGACGTTGCGCATCTTGAAGGCGCTGAGCGAAGCATTTCCGGAAAATGACAGCATTACCGCGAAGACTCTGGAAATCCGCGATCAGAGCAAAGTCTCATTTACCGGCATTTCGCGGGACAACAAGGCAGTCTTCAATCTGGGAGATAGCCTGAGAGCCTTGCCGCAGGTGCAGGGACTCAAAGTGGAAAATGTGCGCGGCAAGTCGCCGCTGCAATTTACCGTCAGTTTTAAATGGGTGGAAGGAGGCGCACAATGAACGGAGCAAATCGGGAAAAACTATTATATATCGTGGCCGCGACGGCGATTGGGCTGATCTTTGTCGATAAGATTGTCTTTGCACCACTCGCAAAAACCTGGAAGGCACGTTCGGCGCGGGTGGCTCAACTCACCAAGGATGTGAATAAGGGGAAACTGCTCATCGAGCGGGATCAGGCCATTCGCGCACGATGGCGGGAAATGGAACAGAACGCGTTGCCGAAGAATCGTTCTGAATCCGAGATATTGGTTTTGAACAAAGTGGACAGTTGGAGCCGTTCGGCACGGTTTACGCTCAGTTCAATAGTTCCGGCCTGGCAGAATCGCGAAACGGATCATGCGCGGTTGGATTGCCGGATCGAGGGCACGGGTGATATGAATGCCGTAATGGGTTACCTTTATGACTTGGATGGCGAGAAACTGGCGATGCGCATCGAATCACTGGAGATCGTCTCGCGAGACAAGAACGGCCGGCAATTGAGTATGGACATGCGATTCAGCGCCTTGGAACTGCCGGAGTCGAAGCAATGAAAATGACTGAACAGCAAATCGAAGATTTTCGAGAGACCTCTGCAACGGTCACGAGTCGAAGGTTGACGTGTCACAGAGCCCTCTTGACCGGCGTGCTGATCGTCGGCGGATTGGTCGCGCCGTCGCTGCTGATTGCCGCAGACGAGAAGCCCACGGAACTTAAAACTGCCGGCGATGCGAAGTTGGCGGATGATAAAGCAGCCGTGGTGGCTAAACCGGCGGATGATAAAGCAGCTGTGGTTGCAGTGCCAACGGAGGATAGAACAGCAGTGGGGTCGAAGTCCGCGGAGGTATCCAGCTCAACCAGATCAGGTCGAAAGAATTATGAAGTGGTGGTCACTCGCAATATTTTCAACCCCGATCGGGGTCGCCGTCCACCGCCTCCGAAGACCATAAAGGTGGAACGCCGGCCCGAACCGCCCAAGGCTGAACGCCTGGTGCTCACCGGGACCCTGGTGGCTGAAAACGGAAACTATGGCTTTTTCGACGGGACGAAGAGTGACTATCGCAAGGTCGTCCGGGCAAATTCCGAAATTGGTGGATTAAAGGTGATTGAAATCACCAGCAAGCATGCCAGCATGCAAGACGGTACGAATGTCTTTGAACTGAAAGTGGGAAGCGAAATGGCGAAACAGCCTGATGCTCCCTGGAAACTCAGTGAAGGCCGAAGCGGTTTCTCCAGTGGTGGATCGCTATCGTCCGCCGGCAGTGGGAGTTCAGCTACCCAGTCCAGTTCAGGTGGCGCGGCTGATGAAAAAAGTCCGGCATTAAAAGCACTTCTAGAGAAGCTCAGAATCAGAAAGGAATCCGGAAAATGAAAACAAAACTCGTTATCACAATCATTGCGGCCGTGACCGCCAACACGATTGGGCTTTGCGCCCAGACGAATCGACCCGCGCCACCGCCGGCGACCGTGGTGGTGCCTGCTCCTTTCGCGCCCGCGACCGTGGTGCTGCCTCCAGCTCGAGCGGTTCAAAGGACGCCCGCCCGGGCCGCCGTAGTTGTGCCCGACGCAACTGGCGAGGAAGCCAACATCAAGCTCAATTTCAAGGATACGCCTCTGGAAGCCGTGCTGCAGTATCTGAGTGAAATCGCCGGCTTTATCATCATTGCAGACACGGAGGTGAGCGGCAAAATCAATGCCTTCAGTCATCAGCCGTTGACCAAGACCGAGGCGGTGGATCTGCTCAACACGATTCTGATCAGCAAAGGCTTTGCAGCCATCCGCAATGGCCGGACGTTGACCATCGTCAAGAAGGAGGATGCGAAGAAACGGCTCATCCCGGTAATCAGCGGCTCGGATCCGGAGATGATTCCGGCCAAAGATCAAATCGTGACGCAGATCCTTCCCATCCGCTACGCCAACGCCCAGCAACTGGTGCAGAACCTGACGCCGTTGCTGGATGAAAACGCCACTTTGTCCGCGAATGAGTCGAGTAATGCACTCATCCTGACGGATACGCAGGCCAACATTCGACGGATGGCGCAAATCATCGCCGCTCTGGACACATCGATTTCGGGGATCACGACCATGCGCGTTTATCCGCTTCGCAATGCCAGCGCGGTCGATGCGGCTGAGGTGATGAACAAAGTCTTTGGCAATCAGTCCGGCAGCGGTCGCAGTGGGCAGTCCGGCCAGAGCGGTGGACAGCCGGGAGGCGGCGACATCCGGTCACAAATCATGAGTCGCATCCAGAGCCGCATCGGGGGTGGTCGTTAATCCAGAAAGGACCGAAAACATTAAACAGGACACATTATGAAAATTAATCTTTCTAAAACAAGCGGTCTTCTGATTTTGACCACGATGCTGATACTGCCGGAAACAGTTTTTGGACAATTTCCCGGACTTGGGGGCGGCGGGGCGCCGGGTGGTGGCCGCACGGGTGGTGGCCGCACTGGCGGCACCCGTGGAAGCGGTAGCAGCGCCGCTTTGCAGGCGCAATCCAAGGTCGTCATCGTCGCGGATGAGCGCTCCAATTCGCTCATCGTGCTCGCGCCGGATGATCAGTTGGCCACTATTGAGGAACTGGTGAAGGAGTTGGACGGCAACGTCGATGACGTCACCGAGGTGCGGGTATTCCCGTTGAAAAACGCCGACCCTACGGAAATGGCTGATCAGTTGAATCAACTTTTTGGAGACACCACGACGCGGAACAATTCACAAACGGGCTTTCAGTCGCCGTTTTCCTTTGGCCGCTTCACCGGGGGTGGAACTCAGGGCAACAGCAACAACAATCGAGCCTTGCGCAGCGATCAGAAGGTAACGGCCGTTCCGGATCCTCGGACATCGGCGCTTATTATCAGTGCTCCCCGCCAGATGATGGCATCCATTGAAAAAATGGTTGAGCAACTCGATGCCAGCCCCGCGCGGAAGCAAAACGTTTATGTCTATTCGCTCGAACACGCGGATGCGAACAACATGGCGGAAATCCTCCGCGGCATGTTCGAAGGGCAGAGCTCGCGCAACACCCAGAGAACCACGACTCAGACCAGTCCGCTGAGCAATCGCAGCACGACTTTTGGCCGGGCCGGAGCAACCAGTGGGCAGTCTGGCCTTGGTGGAGCCGGTGGCGCGCGTGGCGGAGCGGGCGGTGGTATTGGAGGGCGCTAGAGTGGCGCTTCCAACTATTGCGAACCAAACTTGAGGGAATTATATGAAGAGATACTCGAAACATGGAAAATTTGTCGGACTGGCGCTGTTGTTGACGCGGTTGGCGATGCCTTGCGAATCTGGCGCTCAAGCCCGACCTGGCACGGGCGGCGGAACGAGCAGTTTTGGCGGACGAGGCGGCACGGGAGCCGGAGGTTCATCATCCCGCACCTATCCCGGGGCCGGGCAAATTGGTGAGGCAATGATCATGGCGGACCCCGAAACTCGCCGCCTGATTATTATTACGGACGAGGAAACCAACTTTCACATCTCGCAGGTGGTGACCAACCTGGATGTCCCCAAGCCGCAAGTGCTTATTAAAGTGGTATTCGTGGAAGTATCTCACACCGATGGATTTGACCTGGGAGCGACGATTACGAGAGCGAGTGGAAAGGTATCCAATGGATCCGCCTCGGGGATTCTTTCTACCGACTCCGCACTGTCTGCCGCGGCTGCCTTGATCACGGGTGTACCGGCTCCGGGAACGCTGAATATGGTTACTGGCGACCTGGATGCAACCTTGCGGGCAATTTCATCGGTGGCCAAGACCGAGGTTCTTTCACGGCCTTCCATCTTGACTCGAAATAATCAGGAAGCCGTCATCATTGTGGGGCGAGAAGTGCCGTACATCAGCAACAGCCGGGTCGATGGTGTCTCGGGCGCGCTGGTGAACACGGTCACCTATCGGGACGTGGGAATTGTCCTGCGCGTCACGCCTTTCATCACTCAGGATGGCCTGGTTGAGATGATTGTAGCGCCGGAAATCTCCGCACTCGACGGAAAAACCACTGTCAGCGCCGGTGTGGACCTGGATGTCATCCGAAAACGCAGTGCGGAGACCGTGGTCGTCACCCGGCACGCCGAGACGATTGTTATCGGCGGCTTGATGGAAACCCGTACGGAAGAAATCAAACGGAAGGTGCCCGTTCTGGGTGACATCCCGTTGATTGGTTGGGCGTTCAAGCGAACATCCACACAGGACGTAAAGACGGAACTACTGATTTTTTTGACCCCATACGTCATTCAGAAGCCGTCGGAGGTGGCGGCATTGACTCAGGATGAGACCGGCAAGTCCGAGTTGACCAAGAAACCTTATTCCCAGAACGACAAGGAGAAATACTTCGAGAATATTCCGGTAACGACGATCGAAGCAGCCCCGGATAAAAAGAAAAACAGTCGGTTTCCAATCGTCGTTCCGTTGAAGTAATTCTAGGTTTCAAGCCCGGGTCCAAACGGATTTCAGGCAGGAAACCGACTCAGGCAGGACTTTTGCCGCTGGTCCCGAGAGCCAGCGGCATTCTGTTTCAATGAGGCCGTCATAACCGGCATCCTTCAAGGCGCGAAAACCCGGTGCGAAATCCAGCGAACCCGGCCCCGGTTCCACGCGGGTGTTTTCCGCCACATGCACGTGGTGAATCCATTTTGAACTCCGTTGGATTGCGTCGGCCGGTTTCAACTCCTCCATCTGCATGTGAAAGAAATCCGCGGTGAGCCCGAGGTGCGAATGATTCACCGTCTCGCAGATGGCCGCCGCGTGCTCGATGGAATTCAGGTAATCGGATTCATACTTGTTTACCGGTTCAAGCAGAAACATCACGCCACGTTCGCGGGCCGCATCGCCAATCGCCGGCAGTTGCTCCGCGAGCAATGCATCAAGCCGTTCGCTCACGGATCCATACCCTCCTGTGTCGGTGATGCGTTCCGCATTGTCCTGAATCAGGCACGGTGGAACGTTGAGCAGCGTCGCGCCCAGTTCCGCGCACAGGTCGAGCAGTTCGACGATGCTGTCGCGACAGGCCGCTCGCTTCTCTGCTGAAGGGCTGATAAGGGAATTGCGGAAACCCAGTGAAAGACTCGCCATTGGCAATGGGCTGTCTTTCAGGCACCCGCGCAGTTGCGGCAGCCAGCGATCCTTGAACCGGCCCGGCAGGGCGATCGCGCCGTAGCCGAACGCCTTCGCGTTCTCGATCTGTTCCAATACGGTGGTGCCGGGAAGAATCTCAAGACGGATGGAGAGAAGGGGAGTTTGTTTTTCCATTTTCCCGATTAGTCGATCGAAAGAAACAAGGCGGCAAGCCGAACATGTGGAGTGCGGCGGCTTGACGCTGCTTTGGATACCGTTGGATGGAAGTGGGGCGGAATGAATCCGATGTTTTGAAACCTCCAAACTGAACGAACCAAATCACTGACGCGACCCAATCTAAACCGGAACCATGCAATTGGAGCGGCGGGAGCGCGGAATTCATTCCGCAGAAGCGTCCGCTTTCCACCAGCCGTCACGCGCTTTCCCATGTCGTCGGGACACAACACCATTTCGTGTTTCAGAACCCCCCATCGGAATCCACGGAAGCCGATTGGCAAATCCACGTTTCTGCGGAATGAATTCCGCGCTCCATCTGCATCGGCCCGGCTAAAGCGGTGTTGAGCCACCGCACTCCATAGGACGCTCCGGGTTTCGGCGGACACGTCGGGCACCCTCTCCCCCGTCGGCGGAGAGGACCGCGACGAGTTCAGCCGAGTCGGACGGGGTGAGGGGGCGTCTTCTCCCGACGATGATTTGTTGGCGAGACGTTTCATCTATTTCGCCGCCCGATTGATAAACAAGAACGTGCCGAGCTTCGACGCGGTCATGATGTCGTTGCGCCCATCCGCGTTCACATCGGCCACCCAGACCTGCACGCCGACGCCTGACTTGCTGTCGATGAGATGCGGAATGTATTTCACTTTCCCGTTCGTTCTCGTGAGTTGAAACCAATAAACCACCGGATCCGCCATCGGTTCCACGTCGCCTTTCGGTCCATGGGCCCACATCCGTTTGCCGACCACGATGTCCTTCAATCCGTCACCGTCAATGTCGGCGAGCTCCAGCGCGTGTGGCTGCGAGAAAGCGACACCGTATTGCGATTCCTCCTCGCGATTACCCATGAACTGATGTTTGCGAAACTCAATCTTTCCGTCCCGGCTGACATTCTCAAACCACGCCAGTCCCCAGAAATGCGCGTCGAGGGAGGTGATGACATCGTTGTCGCCGTCGCCATCCACGTCATAGGCAAACATCTGCGCACCGCCCTTCTTGTCGAATTGGAAAGGATGGCGTTTCCAGTCGCCTTGCCCGTTCTTCGGTTGCAGGTAAATCGCCTCATTGATTATCAGGTCGGCGCGACCATCGCCGTCAATGTCCCCAAATCCTTCGCCGTGATAAAACTGTTTGAAATCACCGGCCGCCGTGATGGGCTGGAAACGCCATTCCTTTTCCGGCGTATTCCAGTCTGGTGCAATCAATCCCCAGCGTTTCAAATTGTGACCAAGCAGTTCCGGTTTTCCGTCGCCGTCGAAATCCTGAAGGGTGGGAGACTCGCCTTTGACGCGATGGAAAACGAAATGTTGTTTCCAGTGGCCGGTTTTGCCTTTGGGATTCTCGAACCAGAATGCCTGATGCATGTGAACCCGCCCAAGTTTCAGGATGTCATTCCAGCCGTCGCTGTTGAAATCGTAAACGAAGCTGAACATGCTGTCGCTCGGGCTCGGTTCGCGGGGGATTTCCTTCGGCTCATAAAACGCATGCTTCGTCCTGAAATCGGGACTCTCATACCAGAACGGGCCTGCAATAATGTCCGTTCTGCCATCGCGGTTGATGTCGGCAGCCGTCACGCCATCGCAGTAGTATTTATCCGTCAGGATCTGTTTCTCGAACCGCAGGCCGGGTTCCGCCTGTGAACAAAGCACGATGCCGGTGGCGAACGCCATGACAAGAAGGGGCAATTTGTGTTTCATCGATTGATGGCGGGGATCATATCCCGGACCGAATCCGCTGGCCAGTGATGTCTTTGCCGGAACCATGCAATTGGAGCGGCGGGAGCGCGGAATTCATTCCGCGGAAGCGTCCACTATCCACCAGCGTCCACGCGCTTTCCCATGTCGCCGGGCCCCCACACCATTTCGTACCACTATTCCGAGAAGTCAGCGAGGGCCGCGCAGATTCGGCGGAGCGCGGCTGTGCGCGAAGCGTCAGCCGCAGCAGGGTGGCAGCACCAACAGGCTTGGACGTGCTGCGGCTGGTCCTGCGGACACAGCCGCGCTCCTTTGGTTGCGGCACCGTCGCTCTTGTTTTCAGAACCACCCATCGAAATCCACGGGAGCCGATTGGCAAATCCACGTGTCTGCGGAATGAATTCCGCGCTCCATCTGCATCGTTGCGGCTTGGATTACCGGCCGCGAAACAGGCCGATCCGGAGGAGTGCCTGGCGGTAGGGATGATTGCTGTGGCCGAGAAGGCGGGTGGTGGCGATCCAGCAGAGCAGGGTGATGGCGCCCAGGGCGATGATGGCCGTGTTGGAATCCATCCCTGTCGAGCGCGGCAAGGCGGGTGCGATGGTCGCCATCATCGCGCCGACGAACAGCGCCAGATAGGTGCCCCAGTTCAGTCCCCATCGGAGAATCACGGGTACGGCAATCACGATGACCGCGCTCCCCGACGAAGCGACGGTCAACAGTGCGTTGAAATTGGGTTTCGCATTGAAAGCACGGGCGAGAAGAAGAATCACCCCGATGACGATCAGGTTGCAGAGTATCGGTGTCGAAACCATGTGCAGGGCCAATCGCGAGACGCGGATGGGCATGATTCGGAGGCTCTTCACCTGCATGGTTGGAATCAGCGCGATGGCGGGCAGCATGAACCAGAATCCGAACGCGCCCGCGCCACCGTTTCCACTCAACATGGCCTGGACCATCGATTCACCGCTGTTTCCGCCGCGAAGTTCATTGCCGATCATTGCGAAGACAATTGAAAAGAAGAACAACATTGTGCCGATGTAGGCGACCATTTTGAGTTGTTGCACGACGAGCAAAGGGAAACCGCTGAGGCCGGTCCGAAGCTCGGAACGGTTTGCCGGCGCTCTCGTGCTTCCGCCCGAGTCGTTCTGCATCAGGCGCGTCTTTCGCACGAGCAACTGGTCGCGGTTGTGGTATCCGGCCATGGTTGCCGACCCCGCCAACAGGACGAACAGCCAGTGCCAGGGTTTCAAGTCAGCCAGTCCGTTCGGCGCCACCATCGAGATGAAAATCAATCCGGCAAAGGACAACCCCCAAAGCATTCCGTAAATGCCGCCGATCAAATTGTTTTTCAGTCCCGATACCACGCCTTGGGGCATGCCAATGAACGCGAAGAACATTGTCCCGGTCGCCAGAAACGTGAGGCCCGGGGCCATCACAACATGGCTTGGATTGAAAAGGTTTTTGCCGGATATAAGACTGAACAGCACTTCCCCACCCACGATGATTATCAGCGAATACGCGGTGGGCAGGGCGACGGTGATCAACCACCAATTGGTCGCGAGTTGTTTGCGGGGGACAGGCAGGACCAATGAAACGCGGAAGAATCCACGGGCGGCATCGATGGAGAGCGGAATAACCCCCGCGACAATGATGGCGATCAGGGGCGGCATTCGGTCGCCGGCCAGCAGGGTCCCCGTCAAAAGCAACTGGACCAGTCCGGCGCCGACGAACAGTTCTTTCCAACGGAACAGATAATCCTTGATGAGTGGGTTCATGCGGCCTCCTTTTCCTTCACCAGGGCGACGAAAAGGTCCTCCAGAGTAACCGGCGAAGTCGTCAACTCGTTGGCTCCACTGGATTTGATTCGTTCCAGTCCGCCCAGCGTCTGGTCGAAGAGGGCCCTCCAGCGATTGGCCTGATGCTCAACCACCGTGAAACCCTCGGAGTCCTTGAACGTGACCTGTGGCGGTGCCTCGAAATCCACCATGCGATGCCGCTCGACGACCTCGTCGGTGCGTCCTTCCAGCAAAAGCGTCCCGTCCTTGATCAGCCCGATGTGGTCCGTGAATCGTTCCAAATCGGCCAGTCCATGGGATGAAATCAAGGCGGTGTGATCGCCGTCTTTGACCGCCGCAAGCAGCTCGGAAAAGACCTGTTGTTTGGATACCGCGTCCAAACCCGTTGTGGGTTCATCCAGAATCAACACCTCCGGGCGATGCGAGAGGGCGAGCAACAGTGACAGCTTGGTGCGCGCGCCAAAGGAAAGCGTGGCGATTTTGTCGTCGAGACTGAGTTTGAAGGCGTTCATCAGATGAACGCAGTAGTCATCGTCCCAGGTCGGATAGAATCCCCGCACGAACTGAATCGACTTCTTGATGGTTGTCCAGACGGTAAAGCTGAGTTCGGGACTGACGTAGCCGACGCGCCGTTTCATCTCAACGTCATCCGCTTCGTGATCGAGGCCGAGAACGCGAATTGTTCCTCGATCGACGTTTCCCAT
>CALBIE010000311.1 GCA_937893495.1 uncultured Verrucomicrobiales bacterium
TCCCGCGTCTTTTCACCGACCAACCCGCTTAAGCTGGCGCCATTCGGATTAGGCCTCTCAATCGAACTGCCGCTGCTCAACCAGAATCAAGGACCCATCGCCGAGGCTGAGGCGCGCCGCCGCGAACAGGCCGCCAATTTCAACTCACTTCAGGCCCGCGTGCTAGGTGAAATCGAAATCGCCCTCGCCGGTTACGACACGGCGCGCGCCCAACTCGAATCGTCCGCCACGGTGCTGGAGGAACTCGACAAACAGGAGCGGCTCACGCGGGCAATGTTCGAGGTGGGCGAAGTCTCCCGACAGGCCGTCGCCGCCGCACGGGTCGAGCGCACCGACGCCACGCTGTCGCGGCTCGATGCCCGGTTCAAGGCACAGGAGGCGCTCGGCCGGCTGGAGAGCGCGCTGCAACTTCCATCCGAATTCGCCACCCCCTTTGATTCACCCTCGCTGCAGACGAAGACGCCCTGACCGTGGGTCACCCATCGCTTGACCTCACATACGCATGAAACCAAATCCGCCGACCCAAATCGCAATGATCGTCCTGCTCGTAACGCTCGCTTTCGCCGGCTGCCGTCCCAAGCCCCAGGAGGATGAACAACCGGGACCGACCGAAGTCGCCGTGCAGGTCGCCAAGGTGAGCAGGGTGACCTTGCGCGAGCGGGTCGATGCCTACGGCACAGTAGAGCCGGAGCCAGCCTTGCCCGACAAACCCGCCGCCAGTTCCCGAATCGCCTCACCCACGGCCGGCATCGTTGTCGAAGCCGGCGTCAGCGAAGGCCTGACGGTAAAACAGGGCGCTGTGCTCTTCCGACTCGACGCCCGCGCGGCCGACGCCGCCGTTGCCAAAGCCCGGCAAACGGTCGGGACAACCCTCGCGGCCATTGAAAAGGCGAAGCAGGTTTTGAAATTCGCTGAGTTGAACCTCGACCGCCAGCAACGGCTGATGAAGATCGAAGGCACCTCCCCGAAACTGCTTCAAGACGCGGAATCCCGGGTGGCCGCCGCCCGGGCTGAACTGGCGGTGGCCAGCGCAGAATCGGCCGCCGCCAATGCCGATCTTGGCGCCACGGAAACCCAGCGCGCGTTGTTGACCGTCACCGCGCCGCTCTCGGGAACGGTGACCCGTGTCCACGTGAAGCCCGGTGAAGCCGTTGAACTGAACACCGTTCTGGCCGAGTTGGTGGATCTCGATCGGCTGGTGGTCAGCGCCGGTGTCCCGGCGGCCGAGCTTGGAGCCCTGAAAACCGATCAACCGGTCGAACTTTTGAGCGGCGCGACCAGGGCTACCGGTGCCGTGGTTTTCATCAGTCCTGAGATGGATGCGAAAACCGGAACGGCTCTCGTGCGCGTGTCGGTGCCCGTCAACGCCGGATTGCGACCCGGCCAGTTCGTCCATTTGCGCATCGTCACCCAGGAGCGGGCCGGCCGACTCGCCGTTCCGCGCGAGGCGGTTTACACCGACCCCGACGGGCAAAACACGCTCTCCATCGTCGAGGGCGACACGGCCAGACAGAAGATTGTCAAGGTGGGTTTGCGCGACGGCGAACTCGTTGAAGTCGAAGGAGACGGCTTGACCGAGGGCGCGACCGTCGTGACCATCGGTTCGTACGCGCTGCCAGAGGAAACCAAGGTGAGGGTCATTGAGACGGGAGACAAGGGAATGGGGACCAAGGAATCTAAAAAATGAAAACGGAATCCCCCGATTCCTCTGTCCCCATTCCCTTGTCCGCCATCGGCGCGTTCGCCATCCGGCATCGGCTGGCGATCATTTTCATCACCGTCGCGGTCTGCCTCGGCGGCGTGTATTCCGCGTTGCGGATGCCGTCGTCGGTGTTCCCGGAGACGGAGTTCCCGCGCTGTGTGGTGCTGATCGACAACGGCGTGATGCCCGGCGACGAGATGATGGCGACCATCACCCGGCCCATCGAGGAGGCGATGAAGGACATCCCCGGCGTGGTGCAGGTGCGCTCAGCCACCGGACGCGGCAGCGCGGAGGTAAACGTCTTTTTCAACTGGCAGGTCAACATGGTTCAGAGCGAGTTGTATGTGCTCAATCGAATCTCGCAACTCAAGGCATCACTGCCGCAGACCGCCAAGACGACGGTGTGGCGGCTCACGTTCAACGCCTTTCCCATCATCGGCGTCAGTCTCACCAGTCCGAAGCGCGGGCAGACCGAACTGTGGGAACTCGCCCGCTACAATCTCAAGCCGCGCTTCCTGCGCATCCCCGGTGTCGCACGCGTGGACCTCGTGGGCGGACGCACGCCGGAATATCACGTCGTCGTTGACCCGCTGAAGCTCGCGGCGGCCAACCTCGCGCTCACCGACGTCACCACCGCGCTGGAGAAAAACAACCTCATCGCTCCGGCGGGTTTCCACATGGAGAACCACACGATTTATCTCGCGCTGGTGGACAGTCGGGCGAAGGGACGGCGGGACATCGAGGATTTCGTGGTGATGATGCGAAACAACCAGCCCGTGCGCATTCGCGACTTCGCGCGCGTCGAGCGCGGGCCGGCACCGATGTTCAACGTCGTCAACGCGGGGGGGCGGCGCGCCGTGCTGATGAACATCCGCGCCCAGCCCACGGGCAGCAGCATCCTGAACATCGCAAAGGAGTTGAAGACGCAACTGGCGGACTTGCGGCGAACCCTCCCGCAGGACATGGAGCTTTCTTTTTTCTATGACCAGTCGCTGCTTGTTGAAGATTCGGCGGAGAGTGTGTGGGAGGCAATCATCGTCGGCCTGCTGTTCGCGGTGGTGATTCTGTATCTGTTCCTCAAAAACTGGGGCAGCGTGCTCACCGCAATCGTCGTCATTCCTGTGTCCGTACTCGCGACAGTGGTCGTGATGCTGGCGGCGAAACTCACGTTCAATCTGATGACGCTGGGTGGCATCGCGGCGGCGATCGGACTCATCATCGACGACGCCATCGTGGTGGTCGAGGCAATCTACGCGAAGGTGGCGCACGGCGAATCGCGATTGCAGGCCATCAAGTCCGGGATGCACGAAATAATCCGTCCGCTCATTGCCTCCACGCTGACACCGGTGGTGGTTTTCATTCCCCTGGCATTTCTGGACGGACTGCCCGGCGTGTTCTTTCGCGCACTGGCGCTGACAATGGTGGTGGCCTTGCTCGCGTCACTGGCGCTGGCGGTCACGCTCACGCCCGCGCTGGCATCGCTCTTCTTGCGCCAGCGCACCAATCTGCAACACGGCCACGCGGCAAAGGATGAGGAAGGCGGGTTCATCATGCGACCGCTGCTCGGCATGTTTGAGGGTGTGCTGCGCCGGGCGTTGCGCTGGCGCTGGCTGACAGCGGTGCTTTGCCTGCTCCTCGGTTTCGGCGGTTGGAAACTTTACGAACGACTGCCTACCGGGTTCATGCCCGAAATGGACGAGGGCGGCTTCGTCATCGATTGCCTCACGCCTTGGGGGACAAGTCTGGAGGAGACTGACCGCATGATGCGACAAGGTGAGGCCATCCTGCTGGCCACTCCGGAGGTCGAAGGCTATTCTCGGCGCACGGGGGCGCGGCTTGCGTTGGCCGTGGCCGAGCCGAACAAGAGCGATTTCCTCGTCAAGCTCCGACCCGATCGCAAACGCAACACCGAGGAGGTGAAACAGGAACTTCGCCGCAAGTTCAACACGGCGCTGCCCGCTGGAGAATGGGAGTTTCCCGGAATCCTGGGCGACCTGATCGGCGACCTGTTGTGGTCACCCAAACCGATTGAGATCAAAATGTTTTCCACCGACACGGCCTGGCTCATCAGGAAGGCGCCGGAGGTCAAGGAGGCCATCGCCAAGGTGAAGGGTGTGGTGGATTTGAACGACGGACTGAGGTTCACCGGGCCGACCATCAACTTCCGCATCCGCCCGATGGACGCACAACGCAACGGGCTGACCAGCGACGACATCGCCGCCGCCATCAACACCGCGATGCTCGGCCGCACGGCGTCGAGCGTGCTCGAAGGCGACCGCGTCGTGGAAATCCGCGTGATGAACGAGCCGAGCAGCATCGCGCGGCTCGATACTTTGCGGGAACTGCCAATCCGTACGCCCTCGGGCGGTCTCGTGAAAATCTCCCAAGTGGCCGAGATTACCGAGGAAGCCGGCCAGCTCGAACTGGCGCGTGAGGATCTCCGGCAACTCGTCGCCGCCACCGCCGACCTGGAAAACCGCGACATGGGGAGCGGCATCGCCGAAATCAAACAGGTGCTGGCGGCGGACAAAAGCATCCCGCCGGGCGTAATCGAATTCGGCGGCCTGTTCGAGCAACAGCAGGCCAGCTTTCACAACCTGATGGTCGTGCTTTTCCTCGGCATCGCCCTGGTCTTCACCGTGCTGCTGCTGGAATTTCGAAGCTTTCGCGAACCACTCGCCATTGTGTTCGGCAGCGTGCTGGCGCTCATCGGCACGGTGGGTGCCCTTTGGTTGACGGGCACGACATTGAACATCGTGAGCCTGCTCGGCGCAATCATCGGCGTCGGCATCGTGGCCAAGAACGGCATCCTGATGCTCGACCTGGTGGATCATCACCTGGCCGATGGGGCGAGCATCGAGGAAGCGCTCATCCTGTCGGGTCGTCGCCGGCTGCGCCCCATCCTGATGACATCCCTCAGCACGATTCTGGCGATGCTGCCACTGGCCTGGGGCATTGGTCATGGCGCGGACATGCTTCGCCCGCTGGCCATCGGCATCATAGGCGCGTTGTGCATCTCGATGCTGTTCTCGCTCATCGCGACGCCGACGGTGTATTGCCTGCTCAAGCGCGGGTGACAGGAACAAAGCTGCCCGGTCGTGACATTCAGGCTGATACCGTTCGAAACTTGAGCGCGAGTCTGCCAGTGGCAAACAGAGACATCTCGAAAACAGACCAGTGTTTCAACGCTGGATCGGTGCTTCGGCAACGCGACGCTTCTTGTCGATCTTCACGTTCGGGCAACGGTAAAAAAGGGCGAGGATCTTCGATCATTCGGGTTTATTGCGTGGCAATCCACTCTTGATCGGCTACGCTCAATTGTATGACGAACCAAGAAAACACGCCTGTGTTTGGGACGCTTGAGATGGTTGGCCAAATCATCGAGAGCGGTTCGGTCTCGGAAGATGAAGCGATGACGCTGGCCACTTATCTGAATGAGCATCGCGGAGCCCGCAACTCGTGGCCCGGCAACCTGCTTTATGCCTTTCTCCAGAACGTGTACGAGGATGGCAGCATGCGGAATTACGAATTGGAGGCGTTGGCGAAAATTCTCGAAGCAGTCGTGCTGCAGAGGGACGGGATGGTCGAGGAAGCCCGCCAGTCCGAGATCCCTCCCGTGTCACCCGAGGAAGTTGATGGCACGGTGCTGCTCCTTCCCGACCTGTCGGCGCTGGACGACGGCGGTGCCAAACAGGTACCGGGAATGCCGAACCTGTTTTTCAGTGCCACCGAATGCGATTGCTTGGACTGGCAGACGGTACGCCGGAAACTCCCGCCCAATAGCCCGGGCAGACTCTGTCGTCATCTCGCCAAGGTTTTGTCACACCATCTGGAAGCACTTCCCCCCAGCACCGGTTGCCTGAAAAACCTGATTCAATGGGCCGCCATGGCAAACCGCGCGTTGGCACCGGTCGCCGACTGGCATATCGTCATCGACGGAGACCGCCCGGTCATCGCCGCCGTGGGAACCAATCAGGTTTGCCACCTGTATTGCGCGAACGATTCGGGAAAACTGGAATTGTACAGCTACAACCTGAAGGACAATACCTGGTCCGCCAACAATCGTCCGCCCCAATTCCGTGACTCCGCGCTGAAGGAGTTCATTGCATGCCTGTCCACCCCGTGAGGCTGTCTCGAATTATTCCGCACCAACCGTCAACCGCATGAAATCCCGTCTCCGTCTCTTTCTCACCTGCGCGCTGTTGTTCCTGTTCGGATTTGGACAACCAGCCGGCATTCTAGCGGCACAGACTGCGGGGGACACTCTCTCCGAGACCAACCTCACGGAATCGGCGATTGGATCGTACCTGACGAATCTGATCACGTCCACCGAAGTGGAGGCCAGTCTGAAGCCCGTGCTGACCAACATCTATCAAGCGGCCCTCCAACGTGTGCGTGAACGGGATTTGTTCAAGTCCATGCGGTTGGAACACGAGAAGGCGATCCTGGAGTCCACAAACCAGGTGACGGCGTTGCGAAACGAGGTCGGAACCACGCCCTCGGTTTCGACGAACGACCTCGGAAAGCCGGGAACCGTGGAGTTGACGGCCCTGCTGTCGCAGGCGCAGGCAAACGAGGAGGTAGCGAAGAAGGCGCGCGACAAACTATTGGAGGATGCAACGCGGCGAAAGGCACGCGGGGGGGAGATTCCCAAACAGATTTCGACCGCGAAGGCGAAGCTTGATGAAATCAAGCTCGGGTTAAACGCAAAATCGACGGAAGGTGAGGCGGCTGAGATCAGCCGGGCGAACCGCCTTCTGCTGCTGACGCGAAAATCGCTGCGGGAAGAGGAAATCGACACGCTGGAGACGGAACTGAAAGCGTATGACACGACGGCGGGATTGTTGTCGTTGCAGACCGAGCGGGAGGCGGGGCGCCTGGTGGCGTTTACGAAGGCAGTGGCCATCCTCAGGGAAAAGTCAGCGGCAGCCGGCAAACGCGAGGCGGAACTGGCGGCGGCCAGGGCGGCACAGGATGAACAGCGAATGCGGGAGACCTTCTGGAAATCGTTTGGCGAGCTGAGTCAAATAGCTTCCAACAACACCGTTCTCGCGGATCGATTAAAGGATTTGAACAGCCGCACCACCAGGGCCGCTGCGGAACTTTCCGCCCGGGAGATCGCTTTGGACAAACTGGATGCGGACGTCAAGACAGTGAAAGGCCGGGTGGAGGCATTTGAAGTCGCCGAGGTGCGCCTCAACCAGAAAGTGGGCGAACTATTGCGGGACCACCGTCGCAATTTATTGAAGGACGTCAGCCGGAGTATTGTTCGCAAACGGCTCGGCGAAATCACCGATACTTATCTTCGCGAACTGGAGGATCGGGAGAATTTGCAAAAGTATGTTGATATCGAGGGACAAGTCACCGAACTCGTTCAGACTTTCGTCAATGAGGGTTCGCTGGACGCCAACGACACCAATCGCATCGCGGAAGTCGCCGTTCGCTCAGGGGAACTCCTTCGGGCCGGTCGGGACCACCACAACCGACTTGTCGAAGCCAACAAGGCCCTCGGTCAAATCCTCACCAGACTCAACCTGACCGACATAGAATTCGGTCGGAAGACTAAACAGTTTCAATCATACATCGAGGAACGCGTCCTTTGGGTCCGCAGCTCGCAGGTCATTTCCGGTACCGCGGTGGTTGAAGAGTTGACGGCGCTCGGAAATTTGTTGAACCCGGTGAAACTGGCTTCGCTGCCCGCGATACTCTGGGACGGCCTGATCTCGGAACCATCGTCGGCCGGTTTTTGGCTGCTGTTGACACTGCTCGTAATTCTCGGGCAACCAGGAGCGCGACGGCGACTGAGCGCCTCCTGCGACCGGGCGAGGCAACGCGATAACATTTCCCTCTGGCCCACCTGGACGGCCGTGCTGATAACCGCGGTCGTAAGCGCCCCGGTGCCGGTAGCGTTCTGGGCAACGGGGGAGATTCTGGGTATGTCAACGGCCGGAACGACCTTCTCGAACGCGCTCGCAAACGCCCTTACCTTCAGCGGAACAATCTACTTCACGCTGGGTTTCTTCCGGCAATTAACGCGACGGCCGGGGCTGGCGGCCGATCATTTCAATTGGACCGAGAAGGATACCAGCCGGATTCGTCGGCATCTGAACTGGTTTCTCGGGACTGCGGCTGCGCTGGTGTTCGTGATCGCCTTTGTCGAAAGCGACCGGGCGGGATCGACGCAGGCCCGCCTCTCATTTTTGATACTGGTCGGGGCGATGACGGTTTTCAACTTCCTCCTGTTGCATCCGATCAAAGGTCTTTCGTCACCAACCGTCCGGTCCGGTCAAGAAACCTGGCGGCGCGTACGTTTCGTCGTGAGCATCGTGATACCCGTGCTGCTCGGCCTGGCGTCCGTTGTTGGCTATCACTTCACCGCCATCGAATTGTCCTGGCGCCTCGTTGATTCCATGTGGCTGGTGTTGGGCATCGTTCTGCTCAGCAAAGTGATGTTGCGCTGGTTTTATCTGGAACGGAAACGGGTCACTCTCGAAAAGCTGGATCTGCGAAAGGCCGCCACAAGTGACACCACGATTCTTACCGTTGACCAGGCGGTTGCCAACATCAACATCAGCGAGATCAAGGAACAAACTCAGAGCCTCCTTCGCATCGTTGTCCTGGTGAGTCTGCTGACCGGATTGTGGGCAATCTGGTCAGACGCCACGCCGGCTTTAAACATTCTCGACCGTAAGGCGCTCTGGCACGTCGAAGTCGCCCCCAGGATTTCAGAAAAAACAGAATCCGCTCTGGCCCCAGCCATTCCCACTGCGGCCATAACCGGGATTTCGCCATCTGCGGCCACTCCACCGTCATCAGAGAACGCACCTCCGAAAAAGGTGCTGATGCCCATCACCGTGGCGGATGTACTGTTTGCCGTCGCGGTGATCGGCATCATGCTGATCGTCGCCAGAAATCTGCCCAGCTTCCTCGAACTGCTGATCCTCAAACACCTGAAACTGGAAACCGGAGGTGCCTACGCCATCACGACCATCGTTCAATATGTCGTCATTGTCTTCGGCATCATCGTGGCGTGTTCCTCGATCGGGTTATCCTGGGAAAAGGTGCAATGGCTTGCCGCGGCCGTGACCCTGGGCATCGGTTTCGGTTTGCAGGAAATTTTCGCCAACTTCGTCGCTGGCATTATCCTCCTCTTTGAACGCCCGGTCCGGGTCGGCGACATCATTACCGTGGACGGAACTTCCGGCACCGTTTCGCGCATTCGCATCCGGGCGACCACCGTTACCAACTGGGAACGACAGGAATTGATTATTCCCAACAAGGATCTCATCACCGGCCGCCTCACCAACTGGACCCTGTCCGACACCACCAACCGCCTGCTGCTCACGGTTGGCATCGCCTACGGCTCCGACACGCGAATGGCTCGCGAGATTCTTCTCGACGTTTTGGCAAAGAACGAATTCGTAATGGAAGACCCCGTGCCGAAAGTCACCTTTGACCTGTTCGGCGACAGCTCCCTCAATTTCACAATCCGAGCGTTCCTCTCCAACATGGACAACCGCCTTGAAGCCATCCACACCCTGCACCAGCAGATTGATGACCGCTTCAAGGAAGCCGGAATCGAAATCTCCTTTCCGCAGCGTGACCTGCATATCCGGTCCGGCCTGGAAGGGCTCACAGGGGCCGGCCAGAAAACAGTCCAGCCATGAATTCACCCCGCCTTTTTCGTCGTAAACTTCCCGCGCAGGGCTCCTCACCGGGCACGTTCGAGACTGAACCATCGGTGATCAAACCCGTACTACACACGATGGCATTCAACGCCACCGAATTGACGGAACGTGATGTCGAGACTTTGACGGAAGCGAAATCGTTGGCATCGGACAACCATCGCCTTTGGATCGACGTACAGGGCCAACCGACCACCGGGTTGCTGGAGGAAGCCGGGACGATATTCAACCTGCATGCACTCGCGGTTGCCGACGTGGCAAACATCGGCCAACGCCCGAAGATTGAGGACTACGGGGAATACCTTTTCTGCGTCGTCCGGATGGCCACCCGGGACGGTGCCGGATTCCGATGGGAACAGGTCAGCATTTTCATCGCCAAACAGTTTGTCATTTCGTTTCAGGAACGCCCCGGCGATTGTTTCGACGCCGTGCGACATCGCCTCCGGACCGGGCGCAAACTGATTCGCGAAGGTAACGGCGACTACCTCGGAGCGATGCTCATCGACGCCATTGTTGACGGATACTTCCCGGTGCTCGAGGAATTTGGCGAACGGCTTGAAGAACTGGAGAACCGCGTCCTGCGCCACCCGACACAGGCCGTCCTGACCGAAGTTTACCATGCCAAACGCGAACTGATGAACTTCCGGCGCTCCGTCTGGCCAATGCGCGATACTCTGAATCAATTTCTTCGCGACGGTCACGTCATTCTGAAAAAATCCACTGTGCCTTACGTGCGCGACACCGTGGACCACCTGATGCAGGTCGTGGATGTTGTGGAAACTTTTCGCGAACTGGCGGCAAGTTTCATCGATGTGTATCTCTCAAGCGTGAGTCATCGCACGAACGAGGTCATGCGGGTCCTTACGATTTTCGCGAGTATTTTCATCCCTCTCACATTTGTCGCGGGCGTTTACGGGATGAACTTTGAGGCCATCCCGGAGTTGAAGTGGAAACACGGCTACCTGTATTTCTGGGGTATCGTTGTCTCGATGCTGTTGGCGATGCTTTACCTGTTCCTGAGGCTGGGGTGGCTCCGAAAGACAGACAATCTGGACGACGGAAAATGACATTGGCAGAGCCGCGGAATTCTCCATCGTCAATGGCTTGAAACTCGCGAATATCAATAATTCTGACGAGCCAGACGGTGGTTTACGGATCGAATGATTTCGTGCGTTCCCGCCGACAAAGTTCGGCCATCCTCAGGTAAAGGCCCTACCCAAAATCCCTTTGTCCGGACGCTGAAACTGTGGCATCTTCACCCTGTTTTCACACGGCATTCAACTACACCACGCAATTTATGAATATGCCCCATGACGTCCTCGACTACGCAGCCCTCCATCCCCAATCCGGTCTCAACGACCGGTTCGTGAACCGTCGCGAGTTTCTCGCCCGGTCCGGCAGCGGTTTCGGGATGACCGCTCTCGCCGCGCTGGCCGCCATGGGTGAGTTGCCCGGGATCGAACTCAAGGCGCAATCGGAAAATTTCTCGCCGCTCGCGCCGAAGAAGCCGCACTTCGAAGTCAAAGCCAAGCGCATCATCCAGATTTTCGCGCAAGGCGCGCCGACGCACATTGACACCTGGGACCCGAAACCCGAGTTGACGAAGCTTGATGGCAAATCGATCGGCGGTGGTCGCGGCGGACGAAATGGAACCGCTTTCGGCAGTCCATTCACTTTCGAGAAAAAAGGACAATCCGGTCTCGAAATGAGTCCAGTCTGGCCGGCACTCGGCGCGCATGCCGACAAGCTGTCCGTCATTCGCTCCATGCACACGGACATTCCCGCCCACGATACTGCGCAGGTCATGTTCAATACCGGCTCACTTCGCCGCGTCATGCCCAGCGTCGGCGCATGGGTGATTTACGGACTCGGCAGCCAAAACCAGAGTCTGCCCGGATTCGTCGCATTGTCGCCCGGCAACGTCAACCCGAACAACATGCGTTCGGCATTTTTACCCGGTGCGTTTCAAGGCACTCAGGTCAACACGCGCAGCAATCGTGCGGAAGACTTGATTGCCAACATTCGAAATGGCAATGCCTCGCTCCCGGAACAACGCCGTCAGCTTGATCTTCTCCATCAACTCAATGAGGTGCATAAGCAAAAGATGAAAAAGGATGGTCAACTTGAGGCTCGACTGCAGGCCTACGAACTCGCTTTCAAAATGCAGATGGAGGCCATCGACGCTTTTGACATCAACCGCGAATCGCAGGCAATCCGGGATTCCTACGGTGCCAACACGAACGAAGGCCGGCAGATGCTGATCGCCCGAAGGTTGCTGGAAAAGGGAGTGCGCTTTGTACAAGTCTGGCACGGAGGCTGGGATCATCATAACAACATCGCCACCACCCTGCCCCGCAAAGCCGGAGAAATTGACAAACCACTCGCCGCATTCATTACGGACCTCGAACAACGAGGAATGCTGGATGACACCTTGATTCTATGGGGTGGCGAGTTCGGCCGTACGCCAGCCGCACAGGGCAACGGCAACGCGCGTGGTCGCAATCACAATTCACGCGGCTTCTCCGTCATGTTGGCGGGTGGCGGGGTGAAAGGCGGAAAAGCCTACGGTGCGACCGACGAATTGGGTGCAGCCGCCGTTGAGAATAAAGTTCACATTCACGATTTGCACGCGACCCTACTGGCCCTGCTCGGCTTTGATCACGAGAAACTGACCTATCGCCACAATGGCCGCGATTTCCGCCTCACCGATGTTTATGGCAACGTGGTGAAAGACATCATCGCGTAATGACCGATTTCCAAACAGGCTTTGTGCGATGAAGAATTCAGAGCATGCGAATGTCCCGTCTTGCGAACTGGATTCGTCACTCCGCGCAAAGCCGAGACGCTGGCTCTTATTGGGGATCGGTGCCTGCCTGTTCCATGTGGCCTACCTGTTGCAATTCGAACACCTGTGGTATCATCACACTTGTGATTGGATGCCGCGCGTTCCGGGTGCTATTGGCATAATCGTATGGAATGCACAGCGGGATTTGCCGGCGCTGCTCGTATTCCTCTCGACCGGGCTGTATTATGGACGAACGGGTGGCTGGCAGGAGGTCAAGATGCCTATGTTGTTTGTTGGAATCGTCAGCGGGTTTCTGAAGGTGGTTGCAACGAAAGATGACGAAATTATTACCGAAAGTCTCAGCGCATCACTGGCCTTCGATTCCAAGCTGTTGATGCCCCTTGCCTTCGTCGTGTTGGGTATCGCGATTGTAAAGGCGAGGAACCTTCGTTTATTTGCACTGAAGTCGGCTCAAGGCGATAGGAGCAACTTGATTGCGTCGCGATTGGTCTTTCTGTGGTCATTGGCCATTGGTCATTGGTCATTCCTCGGTGCCGCCGACATCCCGCCGGATCAACTGGACTTCTTCGAGAAGCGCATCCGGCCCATTCTTGTTAACAATTGTTACAAGTGCCACAGCACATCGGCCGATCGCGCCAAGGGCGGACTGCATGTCGATACCCGTCAGGCACTCGTCACCGGTGGCGATACCGGACCGGCGATTAAACCGGGCGACCCTGCGAGCAGCCTGATGATCAAGGCAATGAAATACACCGATCCGGATTTGCAGATGCCGCCGGACGACAAAAAACTGCCCGATTACGTCATTCGCGATTTTGAACAATGGATTCGACTCGGCGCGCCCGACCCGCGCGGGCTGGACGGAAAGAAGGTATTTGCCAAGCCCAAATCCCCCAAGGATCACTGGTCGTTCCAGCCGGTCTTCAAACCAATCATTCCCGATTCCAATAAAGAATGGATTCCAAAAGAGCAGAACGAGATCGACCGCTTCGTCTTTCAGAAACTGTGGCAAAAGGGTCTGTCACCCTCGCCCAAGGCCGACAAGATAACGCTGATTCGACGCGCCACGTTTAATCTCACCGGCCTTCCGCCAACGCTGGAGGAAGTGGATGCCTTTCTCGCCGATACCAAAGCCAACGCATTTGAGGCTGTCATCGATCGCTTGCTGCTTTCAACCCGATACGGCGAACGCTGGGGACGTTACTGGCTCGATGTCGCGCGCTACGGCGACACCATGGGTGGCAACGGCCGGCGCAATCAGAGATTTTTTCACTCGTGGACCTACCGCGACTGGGTCATCCGGGCATTCAACATGGACATGCCTTATACCGAGTTCATCCTGCTGCAGATTGCCGCCGATCGGCTCGTCACCGCTGATCAGAATGCGCACCTCTCCGCGATGGGTTTCCTGACACTTGGCAATCGGTTCGACAATCAGACCGACGACATTATTGACGACCGTATCGACGTCGTCGCCAAGGGCTTCCTTGGACTGACGGTTACCTGCGCCCGTTGTCACGATCACAAGTTCGATCCCATTCCGACCGCTGATTATTATTCCCTGCACGGCATTTTCCGCAGCAGCCGGGAGCCTGACGACGCGCCAATGATGCCAGTGAATACCAATTCGGCGGTCTATCAGGAGTACCTCGTGGAAATCGCCCGAAAAGAAGCCGAGGTCGAGCAGTTCGATATCAAGCTGCGGTTCAGTCTCAAGCAGGGCGCCGTGGCCCAGACCGCCGACTATCTCACGGCGATTTACGAATTCAGTCAGCCGGGCAACACAAATTCATTCAAAAAAATCGTCGAAGATAAGAAACTCTCCCTGGACATCGCCAATGTCTGGAAAGGCGCGTTGGAAAAGTTCGAGAAAACGCCCAATCCCGTTTTCCAGCCGTATATCGAATACGCCAAATTGCCGGCTGCGCAATTTCGCGTGGAGGCGATCAAGGTCTATCAGGAGCACAAAACGAATGCCGCAAAGAAGGCGCAAATGAATCCCCGCGTCATGCGCATGTTTGCTTCCGCGCCGTGGAACATGCAGCAGATCATCACAAACTATGCGACGCTCATCAGCGCGGCGGATCGTCAGTGGCAGACCGAGTATTACAACTGGAGCCAACGGGGCCAGTCGGTTCAACCAACCCCGCCGGCACCCACCACCCTGAGCGACACCAGTCTTGAAGAAGTTCGCAAGGTGATTTACGACCCGACTTCACCGGCCTACCTGATGGACAACAAACGCTGGGAACAAATGGCAAACGGCCTCCTTCGCCGCAATCGAAACTTGCGCCGAGAAAAGGAAAATCTTGTCCAAGAGGCAGATACGCTCAAACGAACCCATCCCGGTGCCGCGCCACGCGCAGTGATCCTGGTGGACAATGATTCCGGCAACGACTCGCGCATTTACGTTAAAGGCGACCGCCGCCAGCCCGGCGAAATTGCTCCGCGGCGCTTCCTGGAAATCCTTTCCCCCAAAGACCGGCCCACGTTCAGCGACGGCAGTGGCCGCCTGGAACTCGCGCGCTCGATCGCTACGCAGGACAACCCGCTCACAGCGCGCGTCATGGTCAATCGCATCTGGCTGGGCCAATTTGGCCAGGGCATTGTCCGATCCCCGAACGATTTCGGCACACGCTGCGAGGGACCCTCCCATCCGGAACTACTGGATTATCTCGCGTGGACCTTCATGGAGAACGGCTGGTCCGTCAAAAAAATGCAAAAGCAAATCATGATGTCGTGGACCTGGCAGCAGTCGAGCGATGATGATGCCCGCAAATCACAAATCGATCCCGACAATCTCTGGCTCTGGCAGATGAACCGGCGGCGACTCGACTTCGAGGCACTCCGCGACACCATCCTGCACATCGGTGGCACGCTGGACCTGCGCATGGGGGGACAACCCGTTCAATTGGACAGCGTTCCCTTTTCTACTCGCCGCAGCGTTTACGGACTCATCGACCGCCGCAATGTACCGGACATGTTAAAGGCGTTTGATTTCCCCGATCCGGATGCAACATCGGGTCAAAGGGATTTCACCATCGTACCACAGCAGGCATTGTTCATGATGAACAGCCCGCTGGTGATCAACCAGGCCATCAACACCGTGCAGCGCGGCGACTTGAAGGCGTTGCCGACGGATGGTGAACGGGTCAACATGCTGTATCGCCTGATCTATTCACGGCCGCCCAATGAAGTGGAAATGAGATTGGCACTGCTCTATCTCGCTTCGGAATGGAGTGCGCCCAAGGGGCCAATTGCCGGCGCTCCTCCGTGGGAATATGGAATTGGATACCTGAGTCGCGCGGGCAAGGTCGCCCAGTTCTTTCCAATTCTCTACAGCCCTCGTGCCCGAATCTGGCAAGCCGGCCGCCAATTGCCTGACAATCGTTTTGGTCGCGCTCACCTCTCCGCACAGGGCGGACATGCACCGGCTGGTTATACACAAACGATTGTCCGCCGCTGGACCGCGCCGGATGATATGCTCGTGTCCATCGAGGGAAATCTGTCGCACAGCGGAAATACCGGGGACGGAGTTCGCGGCCGGATTCTTTACAGCGCCTTTGGCATGATCAAGACTGGTAACGCTCGCCAATCACAAGCCAACATGGCCGTTCCCCTCCTCCGCGTCGCCGCCGGCGAAACCGTCGATTTCGTGGTGGACTGCATCACGAACGGCAACGGCGATTCGTTTGCCTGGGCACCCATTATCCGCAAGCTCGACGACAAGCAGAATCCCCCGGCGCCAACCGGACAGGTGTGGAACGCGCAGTCACAATTTCGCGGTCCGAGCGGAGCCCGTCGGCTCTACCCATGGGAGAAATTTGCCCAGGTCCTGCTGGAGACGAACGAGTTGACGTTTATCAATTAGTTGGCGCAGTAAGACTTGGAAGGGATTGAAAAAAGAAACCGGGTAAATTATCTGGCAGTCGAAGAGTTATGCGGCAATCTTATGACTCTGAGTCTCAGGTTCAAAAAACCCTTATAGGAATGAAACTGGCCGAAACAATTGTGGAAAATGTATTCGGCCTTGGGGGGTTGCTTTTGGTCTTCGTGGCAATCGGTTCATCGGTTCTCTATCTCAATCGTGTTTGGGGACGCAAGACGCCGCTGTTTTTTAGTTTACCGGCAGATTATCCCTTTTTGCGGGAACGGTCCGAGAAAGAGCAACTCTCAATCATGGCAGGCAGCATTCAAAGCAGAGCTGTTAGAATCCGATTGTTAATTCCATTCGGTATTTTTTCCTTAACGATTTTTTCAGGATGTTTTGCGAGTGTTATTCTTACCAAAAGTTTTTTCCGACACTCGTTGTGTGGGCTCCTATGATTATTGCCGCCGTGGTTTTTGGTCCAATCGCCGGACTTGCAGCCCGTCGTGTGGAGACGCGTCTATTGGCACCGCACATCAGGAAGGAAATAGTGAATGGTGGCGGCGAAAACGAGGGTTGAAGTCCCGCTAGAGGCTGGTCGCCTTCAGTGCTTTCCGTGCCCTCCACTTTTGTGGAGAGCCTGAATCAACGCAGAGGACACAGAGCGCGCAGAGAACCGCGGAGAAAACATTGAAGACAACCATCCTCAAAGCAGCGTGTCCTCACTGCGAGACACTTCTCGAAGTGCCGCCCTCCATGCAGGGCCGGCCGAACCGGTGCCCGGAATGCAAAACGGTGTTCACCATCGGCAGACGTCCCGATCGTCCGCTGGCAAAATGGTTGGGTGTCATCTTCCTGCTCCTCGTCTTCTGGTCGATCTGGCGAGCGGCGCAGTACCGATTTCTAATCTTCACCGTGTGTCTGTTCGTGCCATTGGCTGTTTTCGTTGCACTGGGGGCACTCGCCCGGATTGTGCTGAAGTCGGTCCATCCCAACTTGGCAGCTCTCGCAGTGGCGACGTTGCTATTGTGGGTCCTTCACTCCGCATCTCCCGACTACAGCCAATCGACCTCAGGCTTTTTAAACAGAATGCAAGAACGGGCACAAACGGGCACAAATGCGCATTCATTCCGGGTATATGAGATCGTGATGATATTTCAAACCGGCATCTATCTGCTCGCAAGACTCGCCATCCCTTTCCTTTGCGCGCGTTGGGGAGTCGAAATCGTTGACACGATCAGAAAAAGGAAAGGATCGATGCCAATCGAGTCACCGGGAGTGAATGGGTCGTAAGGGACCGTTCCCGACCGGCTCGCCGGGCGAGTTACACAGCAAACGCTGACCGGGCCGGTCAGCTTCACAGCCGAGCCGGCTGTGCTCCCCTTCCTTGCGGAAATGCCGATTGAATACTACCAACCGGTGCCCCGAAAACACTTGGCCGGCTAGCCCGTTTTTGCCTATTATTCGGCCATATTGAGTTCGTCACCCAATAACGAGCATCAGGAGGCGATTGCGGCCCAAGTGGACCGGGTTGTCACCAATACGCCCGTTTACGACATCCACACGCACCTGTACGACCCGGCATTCGGGGAATTGTTGCTATGGGGAATCGATGATGTGCTGGTGTATCATTATCTCGTTTCCGAGGGTTTTCGGCAATTTGACCTCGAATACGACGTATTTTGGGCGATGTCCAAGGAACAACAGGCCGAGGCCATCTGGAATGCGCTTTTCATCGAGAACTCACCCATCTCCGAGGCCTGTCGGGGCGTCCTCACGACGTTGAACCTTTTGGGATTGGACGTCAAAAAACGTGACCTGCCCGCGCTCCGCAAATGGTTCGCCGATTGGGACAAGGACAAATACACCAACCGCGTCATGGAATTGGCCAAAGTCGGTTCCATCTGCATGACCAATTCGCCGTTCGACGAAATGGAGAAACCGACCTGGGATGCCGGTTTCAATCGGGACGAACGTTTCACTTCCGCTCTACGCATCGACCCGCTGTTGCTGGACTGGACGAACACCAGCCGCAGCCTCGCCGAATGGGGATATGACGTTCGTCCGGATCTCTCCGAAAAGACCATCACAAATATTCGCCGGTTCCTTGAGGATTGGACGAAAAAAATCGATGCCAAATACCTGATGGTGTCGCTGCCGCCGGACTTCAATTATCCCTGCTCCAGCGAACGGGCGCGCCTGATGGAAACCGCCGTGCTGCCCCATTGCCGGGAATTCGGTCTGCCTTTCGCCATGATGCCCGGGGTGAAACGCGGAGTGAATCCGCAGCTCAAACTCGCCGGCGACGGCGTCGCCAAGTCGTGCGTCGAGTCGTTCGCAAACCTGATCTCGGCTCACCCGGATAACAAATTCCTCATCACCGCCCTCTCGCGCGAGAATCAGTATGAGCTGTGCGTCATGGCACGGAAATTCCGCAACCTTCACCTCTTCGGATGCTGGTGGTTTACGAACACGCCGTATCTCATCAACGAGATGACCCGCATGCGCATCGAACTTCTTGGCCTGAGCTTCACGCCACAGCATTCCGACGCCCGCGTGCTCGACCAATTGCTCTACAAATGGTCACACTCCCGCAAGATCATCGGCAATGTACTGACGAAAAAATACCTCGATCTGATGGAGACTGGTTGGGACCCGACGCCGGCGGAAATTGAGCGTGATGTAAAGAACCTCTTTGGCGGCAATTTCCGCCGCTTCTGTGACGGTAGTTCCACATCTGTGACCAGTTCCAGTGCTTCCATGAAGGAAGAGGAGTTCGCCATTTAGTTTTTACCAGGTGGCAGCCGACGTAAGGAGGCTCTAATCAAAACAATCTTTCCAACAGAATATGAGCCTCGTTACTTCGGCTGCTACACTACGACGAAGTTTCCGGCCAGCTTCCAAGCGAGGCATTTGACTTCCCCGTGATCGCCTTCTTCAACGGAGAGTTTGTTTCAGCAGACGATCCCCACATCAATCTTGCCGATCGGGGTTTTTGCCTTGGCGACGGACTGTTCGAGACCATTCGCTGCTGCAACGGAAAACCCTTTCGATGGGATCGCCACTGGCAACGCCTCACCGGCAGCGCCGCATTTCTCAAAATCAATCTGCCGTTCGGTGAATCTGATTCGAGAAAACTCGCGGAAGGACTTTTGGCGCGAAACAAACAATCGGACGTGATTCTGAAGATCAACCTGTCGCGAGGCGCCGGACAGCGTGGGTATTCGATTCGCGGAACAGGCGAGGCGACCTTCGCGATGACCGTTCACCCGGCGCCGCCGATTACTGAAACGGATCCGCTGCCATGGCGTTTGCGCACCGCAAGTTACCGCCTTCAATCAACCGATCCCCTGCGCCGCCATAAGACGACGAATCGATTGATCAACATCCTCGCCCGCGCTGAAGCCGAAGAGGTCGGTGCCGACGAGGCATTGCTGCTGAATGAACGCGGCGAAGTCGCCGAGGCGGCATCCGCCAACGTGTTTTGGATTCGCGACAACTGCATTTGCACCCCATCGCTATCCGCCGGCGCACTTCCCGGAATCACACGGGCGTATGCCCGTGAATGGGCGACCGAAGCCGGGTTTGAGTCGCGCGAAGAGACGCTGGCGGGAGAAAATCTTCACGGTGTCGATGGCGTGTTTCTGACCCAGAGTTCCCTGGGCATCATCGAGGTGGCGGAATTGGATGGCCGTCCGCTCAGCAGCTCGAAGCAGACAACACAGATCCGTCGAAGTTGGTGGAATACAGTGCAAAGGGAGACGGCGTAGCCGCAACCAAAGGGGAGCACGCCCGCCTCGGGCGTTGGTTGGCGCGCCCTCGCGCAAACCGCTTGAAGCTGCCGCATATCCGTGCGCGTTCGGGGGAAGCTCCCGAAGCGCGTTTACAACGCAGAAACGTCCGCCTGCAACCATGGGTCGCCGGTCTGCGAAAGATTGCTCCGCTGCAACGCCTCTGCGGACTGAAGTCCGCGCTCCCGTGGCGGGTCTCCGCCCGAATGCGCCCGGGATGCAGCCTCCACGGTGCCGCGATTGACCGCGCGTCTCCTTCTCCCTACGCTGCCCGCATCATGGCTGCCGAATGCCTCAATCAATTATTGGAACTGATCGATGAACCGGGTCTGGCCGATCTCGGTCCCGGACCGCGGACCGGCGTCGAATCGCTGGCGTCCCTCAACCAGCGAATCGATTCCATCTTTGCCGCCGTATCCCGGCCGCGAAATGCCGAACTTATCCGATCTCTCATCCTGCTCTGGCACGATCATCTGGACGCGTCGCACAACATCTCCCAGGGTGAGAACAATTCCGACGGCAGCCTCGTTCATGCCATCATGCACCGCCGTGAACCGGATTATTCCAACGCGAAATACTGGTGGAGATCGACCGGCGACCACCCATGTTTTCCTGCCATTGCAAAAACAATTGCACCGACAATCGCAAGCGATACCGTTCTCGCCGGACAGATATTGCCGAGTGGTAAATGGGATCCGTTCGCCTTCACCGACGCCGTGCAATCAGGCATTCGCAAGCCCGTCGATGATTCGCGCCATCAACTGCTCAAGGAAATCCAGAAAGCGGAGACTGCGGCCGTGCTGGAGCATCTTCTGACCTGATATTCAGGCTCCCAAGTCTCCAATGAACGAATTCAAAATCGTGCTGCTCGCGGTGCTGCCCGTGCTCTTTACCGCATTGGCGGGACTTCAGTTGCGCCGCATGAATTCGCTCACCGAGGAAGCGGACAAAAGCCTCCTCGACCTCACGATCAACCTGCTCATCCCGTGCTTCATCTTTGACAAATTGCTCGGTAACCGCGCAATGGAGGATCCCGCAAATCTTTTGCTCGCGCCACTGGTCGGACTCGTAACCGTCAGCGGAGGAATCCTGATCGGCCTCGCAATGGTCGGATTGTCCGGACTGAAAGATCCCACCGAGCGCAAAACGTTTGGATTCAGTACCGGGATTTACAATTATGGTTACGTTCCCCTGCCACTCGCACTCGCGCTTTTCGATCGCGAAACCGTCGCCACCCTCGTGGTGCATAATATCGGCGTGGACTTTGGCTTCTGGGCCATGGGCGCGCTCGTCTTCAGCAGCGGCGATCAGCCGATTTGGAAGAAACTTTTCCGTCCGCCGATGTTCGCCATCATCCTCACGGTGGCGCTCAATTTCGCCGGCCTCGCGCCTTCAATGCCAAAGATTATCGTCAACACCGCCAGCATGATTGGCGCATGCGCCATCCCAATGGGACTGATCCTGACCGGAGCCATCATCGCCGACTTGCTGAAGGAGTTTCACACGAAAGGCGGTCTCCGCACCATGGCTGTGGCATGTTTGCTGCGATTGCTGATACTGCCGGTACTTTTTCTGCTGCTCGCCAAATCGCTACCGGCATCCATCGAACTCAAGCGCGTTATCGTCCTGCAAGCGGCGATGCCCTGCGCCGTGTTTGCCATTCTCGGTTCAAAGTATTTTCACGGGCATCCGCCAACCGCGCTGCGCGTCGTGCTGGCAACCTCCCTGATTGGCTTTATCACCATCCCACTCTGGATTCGAGCCGGCATGCAGTTTGTCGGTCTGGAAATGCCGTAACGAAGACAGGTATGAGGGATGAAAACCAAATCCGCCGAACCATACCTCATACCTCATACCTCGGCTCTCATCACCGCCCGCACCAGCCCGTCGATGGTGTGTTCCTTCGCTTCGATATCCGGCTCCAACTTGAGCGCCTGAATCGCCTTGCTCGTTTCCGGTCCGATTGACGCCAGTTTGATGGCGGGAAATTTCTGTTTCACCGCCGGCAGATTGAATCGCGCGTGAAAGTTTTCCACCGTCGAGCTGCTGGTAAAGGTTATCCAGTCGGCTCCGGCCTCCTCGAACCGGGCAACCGAACCCGTCAAATCTTCGGTTTCCGGAATCGTTTTGTAACAGGCGATGTCATCGACGATAGCGCCCATGGAGTCGAGCTTCTTCGGCAAATCCGGATTGGCAACCTGGGCGCGCACGAGCATAATTTTCAGGTTCTCAACCGTCTCATATTTGTTAATCGCCTTCGCAATTTCATTGGTCAGATATTTCGCCGGCATGACATCGACCTTCAGATGCAGGCTTTTCAGCTTTGCCGCCGTCGCCGGCCCGACTGCCGCAATACGCACTCCGCCAATATCGCGCAAATCGTCAAACGCCTTGAAAAAGAAATCGAAGAACCAATCCACTCCGTTCGGGCTGGTGAAGACAAGCCAGTCGTACGAATTCAAGCCCATGATGGCGTCCACCAATCCCCTGGGCTCGTCCGGCGGGATTGTTTTGATAGTTGGAATTTCCAAAACCTCCGCACCCGCTTCCAGAAATTGTTGCGACAACTGACTCGCCTGCTGCCGGGTTCGCGTTACCACCACTCGTTTGCCGAACATCGGCCGATTCTCAAACCAGTTCAGCTTCTTCCTGAGGTTGACCACACCTCCAATCACGGTCACGGCCGGAGCGGTGAACCCGTTATCTTTCACCACCTTTTCAATGGTTGCCAACGTTCCTGTGATCGACTTCTGCCTTCCCGTGGTGCCCCATCTTACCATGGCGACCGGGGTATTCTTTGGCATGCCGTTCTTAATGAGTTGTTCGGAAATCTTACCAATCCGCTCGACGCCCATCAGCACGACCTTTGTCCCTGGGTTTTCTGCGAGGTTTTTCCAATCGAGGCTGCTTTCCTCCTTGGTCGGATCTTCGTGGCCGGTGATGACCGTGAAAGACGAGCAATGTTCGCGATGGGTGATTGGGATGCCCGCATAATTCGGCCCGGCAAAAAACGAGGAAACGCCCGGCACCACCTCGAACGGCACCTTCGCCGCCCGCAACTCTTCGGCTTCCTCGCCGCCCCGCCCGAACAGATAGGGGTCCCCGCCCTTGAGCCTTACCACGGTCTTGCCGGCTTGGGCTTTCTCCACCAGCAACTGATTCAATTCTCCCTGAGGAATCGCGTGCTCCCGCGAACGCTTGCCACCGTATATGATTTCCGCGCCAACTGGCGCCAGCCGGAGAAAGTCCGGATTCACCAGTGCGTCATAAACGAGCACCTCAGCACGTCCGATCAACTCGGCACCGCGCATCGTCAACAATCCCGCATCGCCGGGACCGGCACCCACGAGATAAACTATCCCTTTCTTCTTCGTCATGCGCCGCGAATGTAGATGGAGCCTCGGTCGGCTGCAAACTTTTCGCCATTCGGGTCAAGCCCAACCAAGAGTGAGCAATCACCCCGTTTTGGGCGCATCTTGACACTGCCCCCGGAGCGCGGCTGTGTCGCAGACCAGCCGCAGCAGCTTCGCAAGACTGGACGGCTGGAATTCACCTCATGCCGCAGCGTTTTCCAACGTGCTGCGGC
>CALBIE010000312.1 GCA_937893495.1 uncultured Verrucomicrobiales bacterium
CGGGCGGGCCGCCCGACACGACACGCGAGCCGCGTGTGCTCCCCTCCGCTCTGTCCGCCCGGCGCGCCACCGCCGGTCCATGGTGAATAACCTGCGTTTGCCTGCCATCGCCGGGCCGAATAGGCTGTTCGCATGTCCGACACATCGGTTCAATTCGAATACAATCAGAACTTGAAGCCATTGGAGGATCTGCTGTCCGGAGTGGAACGCGCGGGCAGCTTCGTCACGGCTGGCAGCTTGGAACCGGCCCTGCCCCGAATCGATGTAGAAGGGGTGGGCATATTGTCGTTTCCGGTTCCCGAACAACAGGTGTCAAATCTCATCGAAAAGGCGGAACGAGCACCCTATGGCCGGGGCGAGGAAACGATTCTCGATACGACGATTCGCAAGGTCTGGCAGGTGTCACCCGACAAGGTTCACATCGGCGGAAAATCCTGGGCGGATACGTTTTCGGGCATCCTGAAACGGGTCACCGACGGCCTGGCCTGTTCAGACGCGTCCGTCGAAGCGGAACTCTACAAGCTGCTGATCTACGACGAAGGAGGATTCTTTCTGCCGCACCGCGACACCGAGAAGACCGGCGGCATGTTTGGAACGTTGGTGATCTCGCTGCCTTGTCCGCATTCCGGCGGCGAGTTGATCGCCCGTCATGCCGGCCGCGAGGAATCCGTTGACCTGAGCACCGGGGAAGTTTCCGAGCTGAAATACGTCGCCTTCTACGCGGACTGCGAACACGAGGTGAAACCCATCACAAGCGGGAATCGGATTTGTCTCGTTTACAATCTCGTGCATCGCGGCAAATCCGAGGCTCCCAACACCCCCGACTACGGCCGGGAAAGCGAGCGCGCAACCGAACTGATTCAGAATACCTTTCGAGGTTCCGCTCGGCCGGCCAAAATTGCGTGGCTGCTCGATCACCAATACAGCCCGGCAGGTTTGTCGTTCGCCGGCCTCAAGGGCAAAGACGCCGCACGGGCCGGAGTGCTCGTCCAGGCCGCTCGGGCCGCGAACTGCGCCGTGCATCTGGGCATTGTTCATATCGAGGAATACGGACCGGCCGAGCCGGCCTATTACGGCGGATACGGCCACGCCCATGACGAGGAGGAGGGAGACGAAGATTTCGAAGTGATCGAAGTCAGCGATGGACAGCGCTATATCGACGGCTTTCGCAAACCGACCGATGAGGTGGCGGACTACGGGCGGCTCCCTCTTGCCGACGGCGAATTGCTGCCCGCAGGCGCGCTGGATGACGAAAAACCCGATGAGCAACGACTCCTCGAAGCGTCCGGTAACGAAGGTTGCTCCTTTGAACGGGCCTATCACCGTGCGGCGCTGGTCATCTGGCCTGCTAAACACTTCGGGGAAGTATTGTTGCAGGCGGGCGCAGGTGCCGCGTTGCCATATCTGGCGGATCGCCTCGACGCCAACGACCAGAAAATCGCCGCTTCCCTCGCGGTGAAAATCATCGAGAACTGGCCGCGCGGTCCAGGATACTTCGGTGGCTCTTATGGTCACACGGAGCAGAAGGCCGATCGCGCCGAAATGCTGCAACAACTTCGCCGGTTGGGCGACGCCAAATTGTGGCAACGTTTCGGGTCCGAAATCGTGGCTCTCGAATATGACGGTTCGGAGAACGCGGAACTGGTGAACGGTCTCGCCCTGACCACGCCGGCTCGGGCCCGTCCCTTGATTTGCGAAATCGTCCAATCCAACCTCCCGCATTACTTTAGCTCCTGCATTGGCCTGCTGGAGTTGTTGGTTGCCAAGTATGCCATCGTGTCAAAGGGACGTTGGAGCGTGATGCTCAAAGCCGTGGCGCAAACGGTGGTTGAAGGCCTGTCAACAATAGGTGGATCGACGTCGAACGCCGATGGCGGCTACTACGGCGGGAGCCGGAGCAACTCTGAAGGAGTCGAACCGGAATCCGTCGTTCGCCTGTTCAAAGTATTGAGCAGCCTTGAATCCGACGAACTCCGCAAGCGGACCGAGAAGGCCCTGAACAAGCACCCCGAGGTGTTCAATCCGGCCGACCTCATTGTCCCGGCACTGACGAAACTCGTCGTCGATGACGCCTCGTCCGGCGATGCTCCACTCCTTCGCCTCTGGCGGTCAGCGGCCGAGTACGTGCTGGATCGCAGCGAGCAATCGCCGGAACCGCCGCCCGACTGGCGTCAACCGGTGAAGCTCAATTGCCGGTGCAAAGACTGCCGTGAATTAGAGAGCTTCGCCAATGATCCGGATCAGCGACAGCAGCGGCTTCCCCTGAACAAGGAACGGCGCATGCATCTGCACCAGAAGATTGATCATCTGAAACTCGACATGACCCATGAGACTGAGAGACGCGGCCGGCCATACACACTGGTCTGCACCAAAACGCGTTGGACATTTGAACGCCAATGTCGCCGTTACCTCGACGATATCAAATGCTTTCAGAGTCTGGTCGGCATCGCTCCGAATCAGGAAGAATCCGCGCTGCGAGAACGAATGGAAAATGCCATCGCCCGCCGAGCGACCGCACGCCTGGCGGCGGATTAGCGATATCCGGCGAAGTCCTGATTGAAGGGGAGCACGCCCGCCCCGGGCGTTGTCCCAGGCACCCTCGACGGGGACATCTGAGCGGGTCGGTTCACACAGCCGCCGGTGAGTCCTTCGACAAGCATCGGGGGCTTGCGACAGCCACAAGGGGATTGCGCGAGGGCGCGCAATCCAACGCCCGGGGCGGGCGTGCTCCCCTTGAGATTGTGCCCCGACACCGACCGGCATCCGGCAAGCCAGAGACAGTTCCAGAAACACTCTTTCCAATTCTGAATCCGGCTTCCCAGCCGCGGATTACGGAACGATGCGAATGCGGAAAAAGCGGTTGCCGCCCGTCATTCCCGAGCGTGGCAGATAGAAGGTCACGGTGTCGTTGTTTGCGTCCACCGGTGTCACGATATTGGCGGCGACCAGCGAATCGGCGACCGTCCAGGTCTGCAGGTCACTCGAAACCTCCAAAACCCCTCCGCTGCTGCCGAAACTCGCGTTCATACTCAGGAACGACAGTTGCACGTAATCGGGATCCGTCGTGCTCATCGCCAAAGTTGGCGAGGCGGCGGGAATCACGATGATGCCCGGATCAATGACCACGATCTCAAAGCTGGTGGACGCCACGAAACCCTCGCTGTCCCTCACGGACAGCGTCACGGTGTTTGTGCCGGCGACCGGGGGGATGCCGCCAAACGTGCGAGTGCCGGCGTTAAAGGTCAGCCAGGCTGGACCCGTGACCGAAAATGTGAGCGTATCTGTAACGTCCGCGTCCGCGAATGTATCCGCAGGAAAAACCAGGTTGAAGGGGCTGTTCCTGGTTCCAGCCTGAGTGGCGATGCCCTGAATGAGCTGCGGCGAATTGTTGATACGCAGGCGGAAGATGGAGACGGAGCCGGAATTGAGACCGTTTTCATTGTCGAATCGCGCACCCACCGCCACCGTGCCGTCGAACAACGAAACCGGCAACCCGTAATCCCTCACCACTGATTTTTGCTTCGGAACAAGCTTGTTGACTTGAACCCAGGCAGGTGTGCCGCCAGGCCCGGGTGCAAATTGGTAAACCGCTCCGGCATTTGGACCCCGGTCATCCTGACGTGGCGCACCGATCAAGAGTGTCGATCCTTGAATCGCGACGGATGATCCAAACTGATCGTCCGGCGCGCCATCCGAGGCGGCCAATTCCAAAACGAGCCCCCAGATATCGACTCCTCCGACATTTCGGCCGAACACAGATGCCGAGCCAGAACCCGACCCGCGATTATCGTCCAACGGCGCTCCCACCACAATGACGTCGCCACTGATGGAGACCGACCGACCGAACTGACCCTGTTCGGCACCATTGGTGGGAAGTAGTTTTTTGACCAATCCCCATGCGGAGACCCCACCGAGATTGCGTGCAAATACATGAGCAGAACCGGAGTCTATGAAGGCGTCATCGTCGCCACCCGCCCCCACCACCAGGGTGTCTCCACTCAAAGCGAGACCGACGCCAAACTTGTCACCAGCCAAACCATCGAACGCAAGCAACTTGATCACCTGCCCCCAGGCATCCGCGCCTCCCAGATTGCGTTCCAGAACGTACACCGATCCAGATCCGATACCCTTGTCATCATCCTGTTCTGACCCGACCACGAGCGTGTCTCCCTCCAGAGCCAGCGACGATCCAAACCGTTGGCCATTGCTGGGATCAGCAGGCAGGATTCTGCGAACCATGCCCCAGTTGTTGGGACCGCCAACATCGCGTCCGAAAACGTATATCGAGCCGGGAACCTGTGCCCCTTCTCGCTCCGCCGGTGCACCGACCAAGATCGTGTTACCGCGAATTGCGACTGCATGCCCAAAGGCTTTCGCCTCGATTGGTCCGACGGGCAAAAGCTTTTTGACCATGCGCCAGGAATCATACAGAGCCGTGTCTCTTTCGTAAACGTAAGCCGATCCCGCACCGTCGGAGGGAGAACCCACCACAACCACGTCTCGGCTGGCTGCCACGGCGGCCCCAAAAACATTACCTGTTTTACCATCCGGTGCCACCAGGATTTTCCGAAACTGATGCGAGGCGATGACCGTGGTGATGTCATCCCGCACGACGGGTGCGATACCGTCATTGGCCATCACCGTAATGCCCGTGATTTCGGGGGCCACTTCGGTCACGCTATTCGTCGCGGTCGAAACAAAGACCAACCCACGAATTGCAGCCGTGGCTGCTGCCGGAGTGACTCCCGCTCCGACATTGCCCAGGGTGTACATACCGCCACCGGCACTCACGAAGCCACCCGACGGAAGAATGAATCCCTGCGCCGGTTGGTTCACCAACACCGTGATTACCAGCGGTTGGGTTCCGTAGGTGTCCACATCAGAAATGGTTACCTTCGAGAATGGCCGGAGACTGTCGAGTTGAGACACTCGCTGACCGGCAACGGTGCCTGTGATAGTCGGCGGTTCATTGATGCCGATTACCCGCACCGTCACTTGCGCGTCCTTCCGGTCGGATCCAGTCTCGTGCACGTCCACGCTGATATTACCGACGAGGGTCTCACCCGAATCGTTGGTCACCGTGTATTTGAAATTTTCCGTGTAAGGGAATCCACCCGCGCGAACCGGGTCCGAAGTGTAATATATCCGCCCACCAATGAATGTGACCCGGCCCAACTGGTCCGGTCCAAAAGCACCCGTCAAGTGATACGCCGACCCCAGGGCGGGACGGATGCCATCATTGGCGAGCACATTGAAATCGCTCGAAATGCGGCCCGACAGCGCAACGAGTTGGTCAGGATTAAGCTGCAAATCGCCTACTTTCACGCGCACCGTGGCCAAACCGGTACCGCCGAATCCATCCGAGACGGTGTAGGTGAACACGTCCGTTCCAACGAAGCCCGGACGCGGCGTGTAGATTACCGTTCTCCCCTGTATGGCAACGATACCACCAAATGTTGTTGCGCCCACCCCGATGATGGTCCAACCGGTGCCCGAGGCCGGTTTGGTGTCATCGTTTTCCAGCAATGACAGGATATTTCCATTACTGCCGCTTTCCACCGCGAAGCGGTCGTCATTGGTCTCCAAATCGCGGACACTGACCCGCCGCCGCACTTCGACTGTCACCACTGCCACCGCTCGCCGTGCGGTACCGTCCGTGATTTCGTACGCAATGCGTTCCGTGTAGGGAAAGGTGGCGTTCGTGCCCGGCGTGAAGACCAGCGCTGAATTATCGGCATTGATGGCGACCGTGCTGGGAGTCGTGGCCACCGAGTTTGTCTGAAACGCGGCAACCGTCAATGAAAGCACCTGACCGAGATCCGGCAGCGCCCGATCATTGGCCAAAACCGGAAGGACAAAACTTGTGCCCGGAGCAGGGAGGAAAACCGTAAACGCGTCTGCATTTGCGGTGAGAGTCCCGGCTGTTACCCTCACAACCACGCGGGCCGTGTCCGTCCGGAGCGTATCGGTCATCGTATAGGTGAAAGTTTCCTCACCACTAAACTGCGGATCGGGCGTGTAAGTGAGACGGTCGCCTGAAGCATTAATAAAGACCGTGCCGCCGCGATTCGGCCCATCCACCCCGGCACCGATGGTGACGATCGATCGTGGCCGACCGACATCCGGAATGGCGACGTCATTGGTGAGGACATCCAATTGATTGCCCGTGCTCCCTATCGCCACAGTAAAGAAATCGGCGTTGGCTTTGACGCCGTCGACAACTGCCACCACGGACACCTGCCCCGTGGCAAAACGCCCGGCACCATCCGTGATAACATACGTGAAGAGTTGTTCACCGGGGCCGTTGGTGCTGACGAAAAGCAACGTGTTGTTCGTATTTCGCACCATCGTCCCAATTGCCACATTCCCGGGCAGCACGCTGGAAATTGTAAGATTGGTGCCGGATGTCCCCGACAACACGAGGTCATTGGCCAGGACATCGAAGGTGTTTGTCGTCCCAGTCCGGACGGTAAAGAAATCGTTGGCCGTCGTCAGGCCGCCAACGGCGATCTGAACGACACCGGTTCCGGATCCCCCGAGGCTGTCAACCGCCAGATAGGTGAGCGAATCACCCCCGATGAAATTGGTAACGGGGGTGTAAAGCAACCGTCTGGAGTCGGTGTCAATGCGAACCGTGCCGTTGGTCGGTCCCACCACCACGGAATTGATTGTCAGCGGATCCACGGCGCCGGGCAGCAGGTGATCGTTTGCGAGGACATCCAGCGGATTCTCCCGACTGTCAGCCAACACACTGAAGGAATCCTCCCGGGTGCGGAGGTTGCCGCGCCGATCCACAACGCGTACCGTGTTCGTCGCAAGCGCCCGCGCGGTTCCGCCGCCGGACACCTCGTACACGAAGGTCACAACATAAGGCGCCGGATTGGTGCGATTCTGAACATAAGTGATGCGGTTGCCCGCCAGAACCACGCTGTCCACGGCCGGCGAGGTCACGATGCGGGTGATGGTCAGGTCGGCCCCGGATGCCGGCAGGATGTTGTCATTCGCCAACACATCCAGCACCGGCGATTCCCCCACGGCCACCGTAAAGTTGTCATCCCGGGCCTGAAGGTTGCCATTGAGTTGATTGACCGTCACCCGGACGTTGACCAGCCCCGTGTCGGTGTTGCCGTTTGTGTCCGTGACGGTATAGGTGAAAAATTCATCACCGACAAAATTGACCTCCGGTGTATAGGTGACCGTGGTCCCGGTGGACCCGATGGAGACGACACCACCGCGATTGCCCGCCCCCACAGAGATGATCCGCAATGATCCACCGGCACCGGTTAGGTTCCGATCGTTCGCCAGCACCTCCAGAGTCATTCCCGCGCCATCAGCGACCACGCGGAAGAAATCATCCATCGCAAAAACAAAGCTTCCATCCATCACGCTGTAGCGAAAACTGTCATCGAAGGTTTCACCCTGTCCGAGCGCGTCGAAGAAGGGCGCCTGTGTCGGATCGTAAATGACGTTTGTCGCCGTGATCCGCGCCCGCACCCCCGTCACCAAGGTTGTGATGTTGGTCACCGGCACCAGCGCCAGGCGGTTGTCCGGCGCGGCTCCATCCACGTCGAAGTCAAAATCACTCGGAGGCACGACGGCGTTGATTGCGGTGATGGGATCAAATGTAAGAACCAAATCCCGGCGAATCGAAACGAGGTCATCCACGGCAACGGGCTGGTCGTTCTTGCCGACCACCAGCACGGCCACCAGCGTGGTTGTCGCCCCGCCGCGATCATCCGTGATCGTGATTTCAAATGTATCGATGCGTTTCTCCCCCCGCGCGAGGGCGTTCAACGTTCCGGATACGGCCGGATTGTAACCCACACCCGCGCCACCGAGGGTGATGGCCGCGCCGAGACGGCTTGTTGCGGAAACCGCGCTGATGCGAAGGACGTCACTGCGATCCACGTCGCCGTCATTCGCCAGGAGATCGGCAGCCGGAATTGCCAGGGCCACATCCTCCGCCGTCCGCCAGATGTTGGTGATCAAAAACTGAGCGGAGCCGTTGACCGCAACCGTCTGGATATCCGCGTGATTGCTGGAACCGGAAGCCGGGGCCAGCGCGTAAAGCACTCCCAATTGCACGACAAAGTTGGACAACGTGGACCCCTGAAGGGAAGCCGTCAACTGATTCAACGAAACGGGATCCGCCTGAGGCTGAGGCAGGTCGTTCACCCCGAAAACCCGCACCGTCACCGGGGCGATACCAATGGCACCGTGCCGATCTTCGGCGGCATAAAAAAACAGATCATTGTCAGACTCGCCGAGGGCAAGACCGTCCAAATACGCGGAGGTGCGGGGATTGTAAACGACACTGTTGCGGGTGCGGTCCGCGCGGATTTCAAGCACCACGGCGGCCCCGCGGGCGCTGGTGGCCGAGAGGCGGCTCTGGTCGGTCAAGGTCACCCAAAGACCCTTGTCGGCCGCGTTGTCCACAAATGGGACGGGTATCGTGAACGTGTTCGAGTCAACCACGGTCACCGTGTGATAGGCATTGTACGACGGATGGCCGCCGTAGTTGGCGATCAGAATGACCTCCCCATTCGCACGACCATGATTGGTGGACTGGACCACGACGGGCGAAACTCCGTTCGTGCCGGAGTAACCAGAGATGGCGTTCGTCCCGCTCAGTACACCGATAATCTTAAGCGTTGAAAAATCATCATCCGAATCCACGTCGCCATCGTTCGTCAGCAGGCTGACCGGCGAAATGATTCGGGGCGCGGGATACAACGGGTCTGTTTCAAAAACCGTCGTGGGTACCGCCAGTGCGCCGTCCGCCAGGACGCGGAGGATGGTTGATTCGTCGGTCGTGACCAGATCGCCCGCAGGCGCGGGCGGATCATTTGCACCGATAAGGGTGATGGTCACCAAAGCCGCATTCGTCGCGGTTGGATGTCGCGGATCCGAAGTGCGCCAGGATCCTTTCACGGCCGGGTCACCCCCATTCGCCACCGGAATCGAAAACCGATCATCATCGATCCGGGTGATTGTAAATTCGCCATTGTAACCGGCAAATCCGGCACCGGAGATCACCACCTTGTCTCCCGTGATCAGCCTGTGCGACTGGGAAACCACCGTGGTCGGGTTCACACCGGCCACACCTTCGAATGCCGAGATCGGTCCCTTGCCAATATCCACCATCGAGTAGAAATAGGTGTCGGTCAGTCTGGCACCGACCGCGAGACTCTGAATCGCAAACGGCGTGCGAGGATCATACAAAACCCCGGTCCCCCGCAGTGGCGAGTTGGTGGGGCTGACGGTAACGGCCGCGCCTTGCTGGGAGACGACGGACACGCCGGCTGGAACCGGATTGCTCATTCCGCCAACACCAAAGACCACGAGTTGGTCCAACCCATCGGCATCAAGATCATTCAGCAAAACCGGCAGAGTTACCAAGGTATCTTCACCGACGATAAACTCGTCCGCTTGGGCGAACGGAAAACCGTTGAGCAGGCCGAACGGAGTGCCGCCCGTATCAGCGCCGGCCGAGGAAGCGGCGCCGCCGGCATTCAGGGCACCGCCCAAGAACCGGGCGCCTCCGAGCTGCAACGGACTCGCCAACGAGTGCGGAAGATATGCTCCTCCCAGGTACTGGGGAGCCAGGGTCACCGAATTGCCCGGAAAAGGCGTGATCAACGATGGTGCGCTTGGAAGAACGTAGCGATCCAGATAGGCCACCCGCAACACCACGAGGCCACCCGGATTTCGCAGTTCCACAACGCTTTGTTCATTCAGTCCCAAAGCCTGTTCGGAGCGAACCTGCACCTGCGTGCTGGGATCGGGCACGGTCACTGCGGCGGTATCCGCGACGACCACTCCGAATCCAGGCCGCACCAAAGTCGTTGCCGGAAATACATGCCTTCGCACACCGTCCACCCATACACTGTAATCCGTCAGACTGAGAGGCACCGAGTCGCGCAGCAGGAAAAACTCGACATGATCCGCAGGCGTGTTCTTGGCCTGAATCTCATTGATCACGATCCGGGAAACCGCGCCATATTCGAAGGCGCCGGAATCCGGCGACGCGTCACGAAGCACTCCCCGCTGGTCAACCGCAGAGTCCGAAGCAACGGCCCGACCAATGGCGCGACTGCCGGCCGGCAATGGATGAACCGCTGTCGGACCGCGAAGTTCCGCCAACGCACCCAACAAGCCGAGAGACGACACCTCATCACCTATTCCGTTCAGCAGGCCAATAGATTGTGCAACACCGCCCTGAATCAACGTCGTCGTGGCCGCGTCGTCCGAAAAGTTTCCGCCCTGCGAAATTATCCGGCCCGCTCCTCCGACCTCCAGGTTTCGGCCCTTTCCATCGGCAAAGATTGAGTTCTTCAGCAACACCTGGGATCCGAAAACGTTGGCGTGAACGGAGCTGCCCTGATTGGCGGCATCCGTATTTCCAGCGAATGTGCAATGGGTCACCTGCACCGTCAGATCCGCCGCCGGATTGAAGTTCTCCGCATAAAGGGCGCCACCACCAAACCCGCTCTTCGATAGCTGCTGATTACCGGAGAAAGTCGTGTTGCGGAAAATCGCGGACTGCTCGGTATAGAGTGAAATCGCACCACCGCCCAAACCGGCTCCACTGTCGTTCCGATTCCCACGCAAAAGGCAGTTCTCGACGACGAGCCGACCTCGATCGACATCCACACCGCCACCCCAGAATCGGGCTTCCGAGTCGGTTACAGCGCAGAACTGCAAACTCAGATCCCCGGTCGGTCCAACTGATACAGCGCCGCCCGAGCCATCCACCACGCCGCCCGTCCCGCTCCCTTTGGTCATCGTGAGACCACTCATGGTCACCCGTGCCTCAACCCGGAAAAGCTGGAGATCCGCTGACCCGTTTCCATCCGAGTCGCCGCTGATGGTCAGCAGGTCGGCACCGGGGCCCCTGATGGAGACATTACGCGTCAGTACCACCGGACCATTGCTGGCCTGTAACCGAAGTAGCGCTGGATACGATGGGAGGGCGAAAGTGATGATTCCGTCATTGCTTGCGTTGGTAAACGCGTGGCGCAACGAACCAGGCATCCAGTCGTCCTCCGTGCTGGTGACCAGGTAATTGCGGGGCTCATTCTGGACGAGAATTGAGAGATTGGTGATCGCGCGCTGGAGATTGGGGTCTTCCGCCACCAGGCTGAACGTCACTCCACCGGGCGCGGTCGCGAGAAATTGAAAGGTGGGACTGATCGCGAACGCAAGTCCCCGCAATTTGGTTGTCAGATTCGCAGGGGAGTCGGTGACTTGAAATACCCCCGGACTGTTCGTCACAAAGCCGGTACCCGCCATGTTGGTGAACGCGCCTTTGGCCGGGTTGTCCAGGGTGATTGTCACCACCACAGTGGCGTCATCGTCATTCAATGCCAGATTGTTGGTGCTGACGCTGTTCGTGTGGGCAAACGGAGTGACGATTACTCCCGGCGCGAACAAGGCCGGTTGATTCGTCGGAACTCCGGTCCAACGCGGACCACCGTTGACCCGGGTGATTGCCACGACGGTGCCGTTGTTCGCGCGCTGCCCCCCCAGTGCGTCGGTAACCCTGATCGTAAAAGTCAGATTCGTAACCTGCCCCAGCGTCAAGTTCTCGACCGTCGGTACAAACTGAATGGAACGGATCGCCGCGGTGGCGGCGGCCGGCGTCATGTTCGAGATGGAAATGCTGATGCCGTTGCTGAAGCCACCCTGATAAACAAAGCGCCCTACGTCGTTCGCGCTTGCCTGCACCGTGAAATGCACGGGCTGTAGGCCGCGATCGTCCACATCCACAAAGCCCACCGTGCTGAATGGCGTGGCCGTCTGGTCACTGCGGATCCGGATGAGATCTGTCGGTACACCGACGATGTCCGGAAGATCATTGACCCCTTGTAAGGTGAGGGTATTGGTTGCCAGCACCTCACTTCCATGACCGTCGCTGATGCGGAAACGGATGGCAACCGGCTGGTTGGTGCTGATGGCGTTGGGGACAGCGCGGAACCGAATATTTGCCATCAGCGCGGCTACTGCGGAGTCCGAACCGATCAACGGAGTAGCCGGATCGAAAGCACCGAAAGTTGCCTGCGCCGGATCCACGAACTCGAGCGTCGCGGTGAACGTCTCGCCGAGGTCAGGATCCGTAATCAAGAGGCGGAAGGGCTGGATTTCCTGAGTGTCCAGAACGGTGCTTGGATTGATAACCGCCGCGATAATGGGAACATCGTTGATCGAGGTAATGATAATCGCGGCGGAATTGGTCGCCTTGCCACCTTCCGCATCCGTCACGATGGCCGTAACCGTGATCGTCTCGGTGTTCCCAACCGGGACGCGGTTGGCAGCGGGGACAAAACTCAGCGCGGCCAGAGCGCCCGACACCGCGGGCGCTTCCCCGACGAAGGTCGTCGTGTAAACGCCTCCGCTGAAGGAACCGATCTGGGTCTCCGAACCGTCACCAATCCGAACATCGACCGTCTGCCCCTGGCCGACATCCACGTCGGCAATCGTCACCGCCGCAAAAAGCTGGGTGGAGACGTTGTCCCCGATTGCGGTCACAATCGCACCGGTAATTGTCGGCAGGTCGTTCACGGCCAGTACATCCGCCTGTACCTGCACTGCCGGAGCGGAAACCCCGGTCCCATCCGATGCCACAATGGTAAACGCACTCAAGGTGCCGTTCGCATTTGTTGCCGCAGTCCACACGAACGATTCCCCGGCAGCCAGCAAGGTCGTCCCCACGACCACCACGGCGCCACTCTTGGTCAGCGTTCCAGTGGTCACCCCCTCCACCCGGAAAGAAATAACGTCGCCATTCGCATCCGCCTCGTTGGCAGCCGCAGCCAGAGTCGCGTAACTGATGGTAAAGGCGGTATCCTCTATCGCCCCCGTTAGCGTGCCCACCGTCGTCAAGGTCGGTGCCGCCGCCCAGATTTCGGGCGCGCTCATCCCGATTACGAGAAGGAACAGCGGCAGCCAGCGGAGCGCTCGATGTCTCCTCTTCTTCAAAATTTGATGGTCGTGTTCCATAATCAACTGAAATTCGTTACGTCCTTCGTGACCCGTCAACGGGCGAAACTCCTCCCGCCGGGCAGGCCGGGCGGCTCCGACTTGGGCGCAGTGGCAACCACGGCCTTGTTCATCGGCAGTTCAACGATGGCCAACGCCTTCAGATCAATGGTCGCGGCCGTCCGTCGCAGCGCCTCATCATGGAAGGCGGTTTCCAACGCCTCTCTCTTGCCTTGCAACAGCGCATGCCGCAGTGCGCCCTGCACCTGCTCGAATGGTTTGACGGTGCTGGGTCGTTCGTCGGTTTTCTTCAACAAATAGAACGTCCCGCCAATTTCCAGCACTTCACTGATCTTGCCGCGAGGCAGCGCATAACCCGCCTGTAACACAGCTGCCGGCCAGTGATAGCCGGAACTTCCCTGATTCAGCCATCCGAGGTCGCCACCGCGGAACCGGCTCGCCACGTCCTCCGAGTAATCTACCGCGAGAGGGCCAAAGCCACCCGCAGCAGCCCCTTTAACGGCGGGTGCGGGTTTTTCCAGCGCCTTACGGCGGGCCTCTTCCATCCGCGAACGGAGTTCGGCGCGCTTGGTGTCACTCATCACGCGCCGGCCGTTGAGTTGCAACATCGCCAACCGCACCTTGGGTGGCTGAGTGTAACGTTCCAAATTCCGATCATACTCGGCCTTGATTTCGTCATCACTGACGTTCACGGATGCGACACGGGAGGCCACTTCCCGATCCCACAGCTTGTTGATCAGCAGATTGTTCAGCTCGCGTCTTACCTCAGAATCACCATCCAGTCCCGCCTGCCGAGCTCTCTGCAGCAGCGCTTCCTGGGTCATCATTTCACGCAGCAGCGTTTCCCTGTCCGGGATGGGCCGGCGTTTTTTCATCCGATAATCCACCTCGGCCCTCAAATCCGCGGCCCGAAACTCGCGGGCGCCCACACGCGCCAGCACCGGATCGACGGGCTTGGAACACCCGGCCAGCAGACCGATGCAGGCGAGCACACTCAGCGATGGCAGGCGGGTGGCGTTGGAGTGGGTCGGCTCCATGGTTTTACGGAACAAGGGTGACTCTCACGCGCATAAAGCAGGGCCGCGGATCGTTCGCTGGACGCTTGGCCTGAAAACTCACCCGGTCTGCTTCGACGTTGCCGGCCGGCCGGGCCACCGGGTCCACATAAGCCGGGCCGGAATCCCACCGGACAAGATCGTCCGAGACTTCGACCACATAGAGCACGTCCTGCACGGCGGCGGGCTGCCGAAAATCCACCGTCAGCCGGCCGCCCTGAATCCGAAAGGATGGAATCCCATTGGTATCCCGCGGATTCACCGGATCCAATCCGAACGCGTAGCGTTGGAGATTACGAATTCCGAGGCGGCTGGGGTCAGCGCCGCTGAAGTCAGAGAGGGTTCCAATCAAAGCCGGAAAGTTCCGCTGCCGCCATTCCGCGAGAGTGGTGCGCTCATCGACCATGATGACACGAGATTGTCCCGGTTCAACAACAACGTAGGCTGCGTCGGACCGAATCCCCAACTGCACAAACTCCGTCCCATCCGTCAACTCGGCAGTGCTCTTGGGGAGCACACTGATCACTGCGGTCGTCTGGTTCGCGGCCAGAGTAATGTAGGGAGGAAGGCCTTCGTAATCCGTGGTGCTGGCCGCAGTGCCTGTCACATCCAACCGAACCAAAACGCTACGATCAGTCAGACCGGAGCGGGTGATCAGGAAAGCGCCCGCCCGGAGCCCGGCCACAACGGCCACGGGTTCGATCGCCTCAATCCGCAACTGCACCGCCAAATCCTCGATCGTCACGACCGCGCGATCCGAGCTCCCAACGACATAGCCGCTGCCGGCCTGAATGACTGCTTCAACAATCTCCGCGTTCTCCGTCAGGGCATCCACAATCGGGGTTACCGTCACGGTGGCACTGTTCTCGCCGGCGGAGATCCGGACGGGTGTCGGAACAAGACGGTAATCGACGCCGTTCAGAGCCGAACCGGCGAGCATGAGATTAATCTGAATTTCCGCGCTCGTGTCGCCCGCGCGATGAATGACAAACGAGCCGGATTGTGGCCCGTTCTCACCAGCGACCTGCGACAAGGCCGATATCGTCACCAACGGCCTCAGTTCCTTGTTGCCACTGCGCAGGTGTCCTTTCTCCGTAAGCTGATACAACCCCGCCTGTCCCAAGATGGTACCCCGAACCGTGATGGTGTAGTCGGAATACTCCCCCCGCGTTCCGTTGGTGCTGATTCCCAGGAAAGAATCCACCCCGTTATCCGTGACGCTCACATAATCGGAAAGAAACGTGGAACTGCCAACGAGCAGACGCGAAACGTCGATCACATCACCATCGGTCAGACTGAAATCCTCAATTCCCGCCCCGCCCCCTGAACTGCTGTTGAACAAAAAGACATCGCCTTTCCCGGAGCCCACCAGCACATCGCGTCCGCCATTGCCAATCAGCACATCCGCCTCCATCCCACCCGACAGACGATCCGCGCCAGAGCTGCCGACAATCAGATGGCGCCGGTCCGCGCCGTACTGGAGCACGTAACCGGATGCATAATCCTCCGTACTCAACCCCGTGCTCGGAGTGCCCGCATTCGCCTCGGCAAGCGCGCGCCGACTGTCAGTAATCAGGAAACCCTGTTCGCGCCCCATCAAATAGTTCGCCGTCATCGCCCACTCTTCAGCCGGCAATCCGGGCAGGTCAGGCAACGTCCCGGGCAGGTGCGGGAGCACCCGCGCAAGCTCATCAGTCGAGATGGAGACGGAAGGCCGATACACATGGAGGGCGATCTGAGCCCGTGCAGCCGGGTGTGAGGGATCCTCATCCCGAAGGCTCACCTCGAAACCGTCGGGAACCGGCACCTCGTCGGATGCTGTGTGAACAAAAACGAAACGTCCCTGATTGATATCAGCCTGGGTAAAGTTCGCGCCAACAGTCAACACCCTGTCCGGGTCCCGGATGACGCCCGGAATGGCGGGACCCACAGGAACAGCATTGCGCAGGTAAAGCGTTCCAGATTCCGGCAGGGTTTCGAGCGTGTATCTCAATTCCGCCACGGGGCTGTCAGAATCGATCGCCTGCAGTCGGAGCACCGACGTGTTCTCGGCGTAGGCCTGCACGTTCTTCGTTTCGAAGGTGGGAATGCGGTTGTCCTGATTCGGATCGCTGCCGTTGCGAAATTCGGCCAGGTTGTTCCATCCATCACCGTCAGCATCCTCGGAGGGATTGCTTCGTGAATATTGGTCCTCCCACCAGTCCGGAAGTCCATTCCTGTCGGCGTCGGGGGAATCCAAAGAGACCATCAGATCCAACCGGTGCGTCGCCGCGCGGCGCACTTGTGACACGCTGAAGACTGTGCCCACATCGCCAACGATTGCTGCCGGTTTCCCATTCACCGTGATGCCGGCGTGCAGCGCCGGTTCGTCCACCAGCCCGACCGGTACGCTCGCAGCCGTGGAACTCAATCCGGATGACAACACCTCATGGGGCACATCCAGGCGGTAGGAGAACTCACCGCCATTGAGCGGCTTCAGGGCGGCGTTCAGAGTGACCTCCGTCCCGTCCACCCGCCGAATCGTCCAGTTCAATGTCCCTCGCGTGACGACGTATGGGCGCGGCGCATCCGTGCGAATGATTCTGCCGTAAAACACGGTGGCCGGTTCCGTGATGCCGGCGGCGTGCGCCGGCAGCCCGGTCAGCAACCCACCGAGTACCATGGCACAGCGCCATATCCTGCCTGATTGTCTGCTAAGTAAGGTGGTCATAACTCGCTCGCGCAAATCGTTAATTTCCCGAGAACCCATAGGTTTTGAACACCAGCTTGACGTCGCTCACCTGGGCGATGAACCGGTTCAGCCCTACATCAGGATCCGCATTCAACAGGCGTCCGGGAATGATCAGGACCCATTGAGTGTTCCAGACCGAGCGGCCGACAAGACGGGTATCAAAGGCGAGTTCATCCACATTGATGACGGCACCACCGTTGTGGTAACCGCGCATCAAGCTGAACTTGCGCGACTCGCCCATGCGTCCGTTCAGGCTGTCCAGCAAGGGAATCCAGGACGCCTGATCCAGGGACGAGTTGACGGACTGATAGGGCACCGGAATCTTTTGATCCAGCACCTTCCAGAGCCGCACCACACTTGGGTTCGGACTGGTCGAGACGCTGATGACGTCCGTCCCGACGGGGATCAGGTAGGCCCGGGGCGCGGAGGGCAGCGTCGTGAGCAGGTCGCCACTCAGATAATCCGAAAACCAGAGACCGATCGCCGCGACGCGGGTGGAATACTGGCTGGGATCGTAAGCATGATCCCCGCCCGACAGCGGACGACCAAAGAAGTTCTTGCCGGCGGTGATGGTGCTGGAGAACCGAATCACCAGCCCCGGCTCGGCAACGGGATTGCCGGCACCATCTGTGTAAGAGGCAAAAGGCCGGCATTGGTAGCGGAACTCGGGAACCTGCCAGAGGTCAGGTACCCGGGCTCGGGTGAGTGTCTCAGTCCATAGGGCATTGGCATCCGACCCGAAACCGACGAGCAACGAGTTTGTCGGCTGGACACCACTGTCCTTGGGCAGGATGCGGAAATTCTCCGTGCGGAGCGACATCTTGCCAGTTTCGAGCGTGGAATTGTTGATGCCCAGCTGACCCTTTAGGTTGTCGTAATTCGCTTTTAACTGTGCCAGGGGATCCGCCAGTCCGCCCTTCCCTCTTCTGGCCGCGCCATCGAAAAATCCTATGCTCCGGGCACGAACGATAGCTGCCATCAGAGCCCCGGGATGCCCGGGATCAGCAGGATCAAAGTTCGTCTCGAAGTCATAGGCCTTGGCGGCGAGGTAGGCATAACGGGCAGCGAGATCATACGTATTTCGGTAGGTCTGCATCGCATGATTGCGCGACACGCGAAACGTCATGTCCTGATACCGGTTGAGTTGCGTGGCGGCTGCGACGCGCTTGTTGTAGGCAACCCGCTCGTCAACCAGCCGCACGCCCTCGGCAACTTTCGCACGATACTCGTCCGACAGGCCGCGCAGCGCCTCAATTTCCTTGAACACTTCCACCCGCCTGATGGGCTCATCACCAACCGAGTTTTCCAACTCCACCAGTAGTTCTTTTTCGGCCAGATTCCGCTCGTCAGCGTTGTTGGCTACGTTCACCGCAAGTTCGGCGATCGCAAAGGCAATTTCCTCGGTCGCCTGAGCAATCCTCGATGCTACTACGGAGCCGCTAATGCCTCCCTTGGTTATGGTACCGGTGATTTCTATTGCGGCGCGAGCCGGTGCGAGGCCATCGCCCGGGGAATTCGCCACCCCGCCCGTCGGTAGGTCGGTTGGGACGGCCTCCGAACTGGCGTACTTGATATCATCAACACTCTGCTTGGTATCCTCGAGAATCGCACGTATTGTTTCGAAGGTCTTCAAGAGGCTCTCAAAAAAAACTTTGGAGATCGCCAACTTCCTGTTCCGCCCTTCAACCGTGCGCCGCGTATCGATTTTGGCATTGACCAGCCGGAAGGTTCTCACGATCACACCTGTCAAGGCATCCCAGGCAGCGATGGAACTTGCGACATTGGCCTCCTGTTGGAGCATCGCGTTGATCTGCGATTGCAACTCGCCCACCGCCAACCGCTTACCCCAGTCCCGCGGTGCCTGGAACGTGTAGCCGGCCGCAGTTACAGGAAACACCTTGTCGAGGCCATCCAAGGGCACTTTGGGGTTGCTGAGATCCGTGTAGTTCACCCCGTACCAACCGTCCCTAGCCTGGAAGGAGGCACTCGTATTTGTTCCTACTTTGGCGAAGGTCCCGGCGAACTTTACAAGAGTCGCATCACTGATCCTGCCAACGCCTTCAGTAGTGGTAAAGGCGTTGAAGATATCTCCCCCACTTAGAACCCCGGCGGCATTGAAGGAAGCAAAGGAGGTCGTCGGACCGGGCACCGTCTTATTGTCAATCTTCCGGACATCGACATACATAAAGAGGAGGAGATCCGGGCCGTCGTAGCCTGCCGGATAGATTTTGCCGGGACCGATCGTGCCTTCGTAGGGTCGGCCGAAGATCTGGATGAGCTTGTTCCTGTAAGTAAGGTCTTCCTGGAAGACTTCGTTGCGGAACGCCGCCTCGGTATTGGCCACCTGGCGCAGGCGATTACGGTCCTCGTTGGCATTGTTCCAGGTGGCCAGCGCATTTTCCATGGCGGCGATGGCCCGCTCGTAAATCTGCTCAAAGTGGAATTTGCTCTGGTTTACGGAACTGACCTGCAAAAAGTTCGGGTCAATGTCCATCGGAACCACGTTCCCGGCCAGACCCAGCGGATTGTAACCCTTGTTTGACTGGTCCACCGTGCTCTGGATGGCGTTCATGTTCGCCGAGATCACGCTAATGTCTGAGTTTTCCTGGCGATCCACTTTCTGAATGCCGGTCAACGTGTCGTTGGGATGAACCGATGGCAGCAGGGCGTTGGCGGTGACCCAGTCAAAATAGGCACCCTGACCCGCGCGCCGGGCCCAGTCCTGCACTCCCCACGCACGGTCCTTGTTGCTGTCGGTGTAGCCCTGCCATTGGGCTTCGGGCTGCTCCACGTATTGCTCCCGGTAGGTCAGGTTGACAATCTCGGCACCCGCCTTGGCTTTCGTCGCTGCAGTCTGGGCGAACTTCCGCTCGTCCAGAAAGTCCACTTTGAAGACGATGTCCTGAAGGTTGTAGAACTCAGAACGGGACACCCAGTTGAAAAATGGATGTCTCAGCAGGTTGTATTGATTGCGTAGCGCCGTGAGGTAATGACCCCAGGCGTCGCCATGTCCCTGCGGGTAGAGCGTCATCGCGTCCGCCTCATTGATAAACCCGTCCAGAGTGATGTCCGTGAGGTTGTAATTCACTGCGTAGGCCGCCTCGCCCTCGCCTTTGGTGAGATTCCAGAAGAGCCGGTTGTAAACGGGCCGGGCAAAGAAATCATCCACGCCGCGCAACAGCGCCAGTTCCTCCTCAATGAGGGAGGACATCTGGTTCTGGAACGAGAATACCGCCGGAGCCAGGCTCCCGTACTCCACACTGCTGCTCCCAAAGCCGATGGTTGGATCCTGCGCGTCCACATACGCCTCGTTACCGAGCAGGGTGTAGAAATCGGAGAGCCGGGTGGAAGCCAGCTGCAGGGCATTGGCCACGGCGGGGGTGCTCACCGGCCGCGAGAGATCAATGGTCAAATCCCGCCCCCGCTTGAGGATGGTCTGGTAAAGCTCGATAAGTCCGACATTCTCGATCACGTTTTTGTCCGGATTGAGCGCGACGGGCCCCTCGAACCGGGGGCCGAACTGGGCGAGCATGCTGGATTTGGTGGACGGATTGTCGCCTTCAAACTCCCGGATACGCGCCTCGTAGGGGTTCACGGCATCGAGGACACGCTTGATCCAGCCTTGCGCCAACTGCGCCCGATAGTCGGGGATACCGTCCTGGTCGGCGTCCACGAACGGCTGCGAGTTGCCCGCGCCCGCCCAGGTGAAGTTGACGGCGTTGGAAACCACCGTTCCCGATTGATCCGTCTGGTTCACCTTCCAGTTGATGCCCGCCACGTTGTCGTTCTTGTGGCGATAGCGCACGAACCACCAGGAATCCGCAATCAAGGTTTCGGGGGCATTGGGGTTGCCCTTCAAAGTGATCTGGAAACGTCCCTTGCCCTGCTTGCCGGTGTCGTCAGGAAAAAGCTTCCACGGATTGACCTGGCCGGGCTGCAACAAGTCGGGGGGCGGCACATTCAAGCTTCCGTCATCCGGGCGATAGAACCATTCGAAGAACAGGTCATCGGCATTGGCTCCGAAATCGCCCTGATGCCGCAGCCCGAGGTTTTCATCGAAGACATTGTCAGAGGCGGTGGTTTTGATGGCACCACGATAGCGCTGGTTGCGATCCACCTTGATTACGTGCAGCGTGACGGGTGAACCGCCAAGAGTGGGATCGTTGTTCTCCGCCACCACGACATAGCTGATGGGTGGCAGTCCGCCTTTGATGTCGAGGAAGTTGCCGTTCGGAAGGAGGGCAAGTCCCGGACCAAAGAGACGCGCGGGCGCCGGCACTCGTGGGTCACTCACCACCCGTCGCAGGCCGGGATTCAACGGGTCTTCAATCGTCACAATGTTCCCATTCGGATCGTAAATCACCTTGGGAGCAAGGCCGACGTGATAATTGGCATCCGCGTCCGTGATGGCTATCGGCAGGGGAACGGCGGCGGTGGCGGACAATAAGCCAAGGCTGAAATAGTAGTTGTGCCAGAAGGTCTTGAGCTTCGCGAGGGCGTTCGTGCCGTACTGGGACAAGGGTGTAACCCCCGCTATTCCTATATTGTCTGTGTCCAGCAGACCGGGATTGCGGGACAACCGGGACAATTGATCCACCGCGCTCGTCCATTTCGTATTGTCCTTCGACAGATTCCTGAGCGCGATGCGCTCGTCTTCAGTGAAGATGTTCGGTTCCAGAACGAATACGGCGGGTGGCGCAGCGGTGAGCGTGTTGTCGCCAATTTCCTTGTCATTCAGGCGTCCGAAGATTTCAAGTTTGCCACCCAGCGGATCGTAACGGACACGATTCTGCAGCGAGGCCGGCAATTCACCAAAGACGTATTTGCCCTGTTTCACACGGGTCCGCTTGGTGGCCGGGGCCAGGTCGGGCGGGTAGTCGCCCAAGGAGAGCGGCACGCTGCGCACATCGAGTCCCTGCGCACATCGAGTCCCTGCGCCATCCGTGCGGTCCAGCCAGCCGGGGCGATCCACTGGCTGGCCGATGCGAACGGATTCAGTGAATCGAAGACGACCTCGGCCGAGGCGAATGCCACCACGCCTGGCAACCCGGGAGTTTCCACCGTGCGCGTCACGCCATTCTCAACCACCGTCGTGAACGGCCGGTCGGCGCGATTTTCTCCACCGGAGAAGGTCAAAGTCTCACCCGCTTTCAGGATCGGCAGAATCTCCGGCCAGTCGCTTTTGTAAAGAATCGGCCTCGGCACAAGGTCCGAGCGCTGTGTCACCGTTGGAGTGATGTCGGCTGTGGTCGAAAGGCTGCGGAGCGTCTGGATGACTTTCGGGAGGAAAGAGATGCAATCGCCAACGATGGGAAAGGTGGGTCGGAACTTGCTGTTGTTGGTGGGCCGCAGATATCCCGCCTTCCCGGGCGGCCACCAAAAATCGGGGGCCATGCGATAATAATCGGATTGGGTAAACCAGGCGTTGGTTCCGCCCGAGACACCCCACGTCGTGCCTTTGTGATCCTTCCAGAAAACCGCCTGGTTCTTGAGATTGACGCCGAACGTGTCTGGACAAGGGGCTGCACCATTCACCACACCCAGCGGATAAAAAGGAATAACGGGTTCGCCGGCAATCATCTTCACATGGGGCTCGTTGTTGAGCTTCGCCACCGTCGCGGCAATATTGGTCGTGGTTCCGGGAGACACCCGCGTGGATCCACTGATCACCGTGAGCGTGTCGCGATCGACAAAGCGGTAGCCGGTCACTGTCGAATCCTCGTTGGTCACCGAATAAACCCGCATTTTGAACTCCTCATCCGCCGTGTCGAAGAACTGCACCAACACGTAGGGGTGCGAGGTGTAGGTGGCCCGAGTCTGACTGATTTCGGTCTCCGAGGAACTATTGTAAATGTTGAGATCGTTGTTCCGCAACGCGTAGGCAGCCGGAGGACGGGGCGAAACGGCAGCAAAGCGCAGCGATGGCGCCATCAGGGCATGTTCCTCATTGGGATTGTACCCGGGCTGCGCACGGTCCGGCTGCTGATAGATCTGCACCTGCTGGAGTCGAGAGGGATTGTAGGTTGTCTCCGCCGGAAAATTTCCGATGGCGGGCGCGGTTATCTGATTTGCTTTGAAGGAATCCACACTTTCGGACCCAAATTGACTGGCAATCACGATTCGTCCCAGCCCTTCTGACGGACCGGTCGGCCAGCGCGGAGTATAAGCTCTCGCCTTGTACGGCCACAGATGCCGATCATGATTGATGGGATTCTCATACCAAACCACCACGATGCGATCCGTATTGTTCGCCTTGGCCCCGGGGTGAAGATTCACCGGAATGATCGGGCCGGGAAGGAGGCTCCGATTGGCGACACTCGCAACCGCCGGATTGGACCCGAGCTTGACCGAATCATAAACATCCTTGGCGGCCAACCCGCCGAGTTTGGCGCCATCATAGACCAGGGGATTGTAGCGCACGCCGTCGGTGAACATCAGATGACCCGTACCCAGGTTGGCCTTGTCAAGGGCGTCGGTCACCTTCTGACCGATGATCGCGGTCCCGTGTGGCGGGGGAGTATCGTTCCAGAGCTTTGTATCCACCACGCGTACCTTGAGAAACTCCCGTGGTATCCCGCGGCCGGTGCGCTGAATATCACCGAACAACAGCACGGTCTTGCCGGCATTCGTGGCGGTAAACCATTTGTTTCCATCCACCTGGGCGGAA
>CALBIE010000313.1 GCA_937893495.1 uncultured Verrucomicrobiales bacterium
CCACCATTTGCTGGCACGCGGCGTCATTCGCAAAGGCTGCCTCGCTGAGCCACATGCCCGACGGTGTGCCGCCCACGGCACCGAGGATTAGTCCGACCGGCACATCAAGTTCTTCGTGCAATCGATGACCGAAGGCGAAGAGCAGGGCGGAGAAACGATTTACATTGTTCGTGTCCGCAACGGTCCATTCCAGGCGACCACCGGTCTTCAGCAAACGAATCTTGGGATAGGGTGCCGTTCCGGCGATCTTTGCGAGAGTTTCATCGCGTTTCGCGTAACTCGCCACTGCGCCCGCCATATTGGACTGACCGGAGCCCACCCATACCTCGCCGACGAGGACATCTTTGATTCCGATCTTGTTTTCACCGGCGATTGTCAATTGATCCGGGCCCCCCGCCTTCAGGGAATCGAGTTTGACACGCCATGTTCCGCCTTTGCCGGCCGTGGTCGTCCTGGTTTGTTTGCGGAATGTGACCGTGATCTTTTCGCCAGGACGGGCCGTTCCCCAGATCGGGACGGCCATCTCGCGCTGGAGCACCATGTGATCCGTGAACGCGGGAGCGAGCGAGACTTTGGCCAGCCCGGTGGAATTCGCCGCCGCGAGGACGAGCGATAAAAAAATTGTGAGACGAAGATTCATGACCGGGGAGCATTGAGGGAACTCATTACCTTGGCAACGGAAAATCGGTAAAGCCCGGTTGCCTGGGAGCATTCGGGCGGAGCCCCGCAGTGGGAGCGCGGAAATCATTCCGCAGAAGCGTTGCAGTGCAGAAATCTTTCGTAACTCGGTGACGATGGTTGCAGGTGGACGTTTCTGCGGCGTAAACCCTGCGGTCCGGGGGCTCCACTCGAACGCGCCTCGGCGGCTCGCCTGTGTCGCGTGACCGCTGGCCGCGCGAGTCCGACCCGCGAACCGAGCCGGTTCACTTCACAGCCGAGCCGGCTATGCTCCCCGATCTCGCAAAAGGACGAAGCTCGCGGTCTCGATTGCTCCCAACCGATTGAATGCTATTCGCCCCGCAGCGTTCGATTGAAGAATTTCTCCATCGCCGGTTTCGTCCGGTCGGTGTGCTGGTTGAAGACGCCGTGTCCGGCATCGTCGATGCGGATGAACGTCACATCTCTTGCGCCAGCTTTCTTCAGCGCCGCCACGAACGTGTCGGCGTGCTTCACATTCACGGTTCGATCCGCCGTTCCATGAATCAGGAGAAACGGCGGAGCATCCTTGCGGATATAATTGATGGGCGATGCCTTGCGGACGCGTTCGTCAACGGAATCGGGATCGCCTTTCAATAGGCCGGAATTTTGTGAGCGTCCGCCACCGAACAGTTTGAAATCCGTAGGCGTAGCTGACGCACAGACTGCCTGCAGCAGGCTGGATTGATCCTGATAGGGTCCGTCACCCTCAAGGCCCGCGTCCTGTTTCACGAGTCCGAGCATGGTGACGAGATGAGCGCTGGCGGAATTGCCGTAGCCACCAAGATGTTCAGGATCAACGTTGTATTTCTTAGCGTTCGCACGGAGCCAACGCACTGCGCATTTCACATCCTCGACACAGGCGGGAAAGGTGGCCTCATTGATCAGTCGATAATTGATGGTGATGCAGACGTAGCCTTTCTGCGCGTAATCGATCGCTCCGCTTAAAAATGTACCGGTGCGCTTATCACCGCTGCGCCAGCCACCGCCGTGAATGAATACGATTCCCGGGCGCGGCTTTGTGGCTTTCGCTTTTGGCATCACCAGATCAAGTTTCCAGGCTTCGCTCTTGCCTTCGCGATAGGCGAGGTCCGGCACGATGACGATGTCATCCGTCTGGCGCCGCATGAGCGCCTCGGTGGAAATGGACTGCTGACCGGATTTTCGCGCTGGCGCCTGTTTGGTCACGGGGTTCCGGGTCGTCCGCTTTGCGAGCGCGATCAGTTCGGTTTGGTCCAGAAAACCATCCTTGTTCGTGTCATTCCGATCAAAGAACCGGTTCATCAGCCCGGCCGATTCGTTTCGTGCGATTCTGCCGTCCTTGTTTTTGTCCTGTTGGTTGAGCCAGAACTCGACGCGTTTTTCCGAATCAATCAGCCGATTCTGAGCAGGCCGACCAGTGTAGGCACAGAGCAAGATGAGCAGGATAAATGACAGGCGTTTCATCACGATTCAAAGATTCTATTCCGGAAGAGACCGAGCACAATGAAAGTTTTGGCGATACCTCGAATCCGAGTTCGCTTGGTCAGTTCACAACGGAGCCAGCCTCCGCGACTCGGGATAATGAATCAGAATCGGGTCACATTATTCCGCCGGGACGGATCCAAGGTGGGGCGACGCTACGCGGAGCCTCTGACTTCATGTGCGGTGCGGAAGGAACTGAGGTCAGCGGTTTAGCATCGCCTGACGGTTACAGCCCCTCTATTCTAATTCAATGAAGGCGGCTGAACCTTTAATTTGATACTTCACAATTATAGGTTGGCCCTCGATCCTTTAATTTGTATGGCCATGGAATTCCGTCTCCATCCACCGCGGAGGTCCAACGTATTCAGGGCATTGGCAAAACCTCCGGCTCAGCCATGCGCGTTCACCGGCTGCTTCAGGCTCAACCGATCCTCTCGATTGCCACGACCATCGAAGAATTGAAACTCGGCGTCCCGACGGTGACCGTGTCCCTCAGATACATAGCTCGGGGTCGGTTTGCATCGTACGCACAACCCGGGGTTAACACCTCACAATATAATTCTCCCTCGACAACAATCGTTGTTGTGGTAATTGTTTTACCACAGGTAACAAAACTATGTTTGGCGAATTCATAAAACAAATTCGGGAACGCCAACGCCTGGGCCTGCGCGAATTCTGTCTGGAGAACGGCTACGACCCCAGTAACTGGAGCAAGATCGAGCGGGAGGTGTTACCTCCGCCCAGAGACGAGGACACGCTCCGCACCCGGGCGAAACAACTCGGCCTCAAACAAGGCTCGGACGATTGGCTCAAGTTTTTCGACTACGCCTCCGTGGACTCGGGGCGCATCCCCGATTATGTTCTCAAAGACGAAAAACTCGTCGCCCAACTGCCCGTGTTCTTCCGCACCATTTCCGGCCAAAGACCTTCGCGCGAGGGTTTGGAAAAGCTCTTGGAGTTGATCAAGGGTGCCAATTGAGCTACGGAAGGTCAGGACAATCACCAAGTGAACATCAAGCACACCATCGCGGAGATCAATCAATTGCAGGCCGACGGCGTCATCCACCGCTACGCCATCGGCGGCGCGGTCGGTGCGCCTTTTACCTTGAGCCAGTGGCCACGCTGGACGTGGACGTTTTTATCACCTTCCAGCCGGAGACGGGAAAACTGCTGGCCAATCCTCAACCAATCTTTGACTACCTCAAGACGCGGGGTGGCAGCATGGACGGTGAATACATCGTCATCGCCGGATGGCCGGTGCAATTCCTCCCTGCCGCCCATCCGCTGGTGGCGGAGGCGCTGGATCAGGCCGTCGAAAAGGATGTCGCGGGCGTGCCCGCCCGCGTCTTCACTGCCGTTCATCTGGCCGCGATTGCCCTCCAAACCGGACGCGCCAAGGACAAGGCCCGCCTGCTGCAGTTCGTCGAAGCCGGCGCACTCGACGCCGCGCGTTTCCAGGACATCATTCTTCGTCACGGATTGACCGAGGCCTGGAAGCGGTTTGAAAAGCAATTTTTGGGCAACACCTGATGACCTTCGATATGACCAAAATCCTGCAAAGCAAGCGGACGTTCCGGCAACGTCTGGCGGCCAGGCCCATCGAAGAAAAGCTGGCCATGTTGGATGCCCTGCGCGAACGCGCGCTTGTCCTTCGTGCATCCCGATCGGCGGCGGGAACGGGTGCGCTGTTGGAAGAACCGCCACCGTATCGGGTGGAACGGAAGAAATCATGAGTCCGCGCATGGAATACCGGCTGCGCTTCTCGGTCGCCCACGAGATTGGCCATCTTGTGTTGCACCGCGACATCTACGCCGGCCTGCAACATGCCGCCGCCGCCGAATGGTTCGACTACATCTCCGCCATTCCCGAAGTCGAATACGGCTGGGTGGAATGGCAGGCCTACGAATTCGCCGGACGCCTGCTCGTCCCGACCGATCCGTTGCGCGAAGCCTTTCAAGCCGCGATCCAATCCGCGCAAGCCGCCGGCTACTCCGACTGGCTGGCTGCCGATGAAGCCGCGCTCGACTACATCGCCACGCGCATCGCGCCGAAGTTCGGCGTCTCGGCGGAAGTGATTGCCAAACGACTGCGCGTGGAGAAACTTTGGCCTCCTGTTTAGCAAATGAAGAGAATGTGATATGCCCAGGCGAGGTGACGAAGCAAATAGACTTGGCAACGAATACGAAGGGCTTTGGATTGCTGACGCCTTGCTCGATGTTCTGACTGGTGATGCCACGTCAATTACAGTCGCAGGCTTCGGTGTGGAAGGACAAGGCATTGATCTCATCAAGCAGACCAAAGATGGCTTCCGCGAATTCCATTCGCTCAAACGCCAGACGACAAACCCGACCTGGAAACTTCGAGAGCTTGTAGATCGGCGGGTGTTCGATGAACTCCTCGGCAAATTGCGACTAGGGGCAAACCATAAGGCTGTTTTTGTTTCGGGAACTACTCCAAATGATTTGAACGAGCTTTGTGAGCGCGCGATGCGCTCACAAAGCTTGAGCGCCTTTCAATCGCAGCTCAACGAGTCACCGGCCCTGAGGGCCGAGTTTGAAACCCACTTTCTGCCTCAATGTGGGCAAGATTGGAATATGGCTTGGAGTGACCTTCAGCGATTACGCGTTGGCGGCATGCCTTCTACGGAACTCGATTGGCGCATCGGTCAGAAGATTCGTTTGATGGTGCAACGAAAGGATGGCAAGACTTTGTTGCCGCTGGAAGTCAGGCTATTGCTGACGCATCTGGTTTTGGACTGGCTTGGTCAGCCGATTGAGAAACCTGCCATTCTGGGGTGTTTGCAGTTTCATGGTTTTGTGGAACGAGTCTTCGTCGGAGAAAAGGCGATCATGGATCGCATTCGGGATCTCGCGAATAATTACATTTCTGACGTTGAGGCTGAACTCATCAATAATCATCAGATTACCAGAGTTGAAGCGCAAGCGACGTTCGATGCGTTGACGGGCGGGCAAAAGGGAATAATCGCAATCGTCGGTGCTGCGGGCCTCGGTAAAAGTTGCGTCCTTGCGCAAACACTTCGTCTACTTTCCAATGCGCAAATGCCATTCGTCGTCGCACGATTGGATGTTCAGACTCGTGCGCGGACGTCCCAGCAGTTTGGTGAAGATTTGAACTTGCCCGAATCGCCGTGCTTGATTCTTGAGGGCATCGCTCAAGGCTCGCCGAGCGTGCTTGTTTTAGATCAACTCGATGCACTCAGCACTGTATCAGGACGCAATCCACATTTGTGGGCTGCGTTTGGTGAGTTGCTCCGGGAGGCGGCTGCCTATCCCAACATGCGAGTCTTGGTTGCGTGCCGGGCGTTTGATGCAGAACACGATCAGAGGTTGCGGCAGTTGTTGGAAGACAAAGAACGCAGCCAACGAATTCCGTTGAACCTCCTTTCTGTTGAACAAGTGAAAGAGGCCGTTGCCAAAGCCAGAGTCAAAGCCGACACACTGCGAACTCACCAATTGGAAATCCTACGCACGCCGCAACACCTGAATCTTTATCTACAAAGCAAGCCACAAGAGCGAGGCCCATTTCGTGACGTCAAGGAACTCTTTGATCGGTATTGGGAAACAAAGCAAAACCAAGTCCGCGAGCAGGCCGGTCGCGAGACACGGTTCACTGATGTGGTTCGAAAACTTGCCGTTTGGTTGAGCAACCAACAAACCCTGGCTGCACCTACGGATGTCTTGGATGAGTTTCATGCTGACGCACGGGTGATGGCGTCCGCACACGTACTCGTGCTCTCAGACGGAAGTTGGCGCTTCTTCCACGAGAGCTTTTTCGACTATGCTTTCGCACGAACCTTTGTCGCGGCGGGCGGGCGGCTGATTGATTTGTTGATTTCATCGGGCCAGGAGCAACATTTGTTTCGCCGTGCCCAAGTCCGGCAAATTCTCACTTATCAGCGCGACCGTGACTCCGCCGCCTACCTGAATGACCTTGAAACACTACTCGCAGAACCACGAGTCCGCTTCCACATCAAGAAACTGACGTTCGATTGGTTGCGTGCCGTTGATAAGCCAACCGTTGCGGAGTGGCGGCTGCTTTGCAGATTTTCCAGTGACCCTCACCTAGCTTCGCGGGTCAAGACTGTCCCGCACAATAGCCCTGGCTGGTTCGACGTTTTGAAGAAAGAAGGTGTGTGGAACGCGTGGCTCACGTCAAAAGATGAGGCTGAAATTCGGCACGCGATCTGGCTACTGAGTCTTGGCGATCTCAACAAGCATCGTTCCGCCGAGATTGCGGATTTGATTGCGCCGCATCTTGATGGGTCGCTGGCATGGCGAAATCGTTTCGCTGAAGTGGCCCACACGGGACGACCGCAAAGCAGCCGCAAAATGTTCGACCTGTTCATACTGGCTGTTCGCGAAGGTTGGTTCGATCAGGCAAACGAGGACTGGTGGTATTTTACTGTTCACATTGCGGAAGAGGCACCGGTAATGGCAGCCGAGTTTCTCGACGTTTTTGCCGAGAGATGGAACAACCGTTTTGCCGCTGAGCAACTAATCGAATTGGACGAGGGGCAGACGGAACTACCAGAGCAATTCATTCAGAAGTTGGAGGAACGCGATCCTCTGGCGCTGGTTCGAACTTTGTTTCCTCGCGTAGCTGCGATTGTGCAGAAGCATGCCGAAACGGCCAAAGACGGCAGCGTCATTGATAAGGTTTGGGGCTGGAAATCGTTTGGATCTGAACACGGCTTTCGCGCAGCTCTGCTCGGGTCACTTCGCCGCGCGGTTGCAAAGATGGCTGTAGAGGTGCCTGCCGAGTTCGACAAGCTTTCACAACCAGTAGGAGCGTTGCCTCACGAGACAATCGGGTTTCTGCTTTTGTCTGCATGGGCGGCAAACCCGCAGCGATATGCCGACAAGGCCGCAACCTACCTATGCTCGGATCCGCAACGGCTTGATATCGGTTACACAAGTTGGGGCGGCGGGGGTTACGGTCCTGGTCATATCAGCCGTGTCACGGTTCGAGCAATCGCTCCACACTGCTCGGCAGAAAACTACGGAAGGCTTGAACGGGCGATTCTCCAATTTGAGGAATTTGGAGAACGATCACGGCGAGGCAGTCGAGGCTACAAGCGGTTCTTGCTTCTCAACGTTCTACCCAAGGAAAGGAGAAACCCTCAAGCTCAAGCTCAATTTGAGCAGCTATTGCGAAGATTCCCCGAGGAGAAATTCGAGCCTCCAGAGAAGCATCAGGCGTTTTCGATTGGTTCTCCAATCGAAGCAGAAGCCAGAAAGAAGATGACCGACGACCAGTGGATTCGCGCCATGCAGAAATACTCCAAGAAGCGCGGCCGTGAAACGCATGAAGAATGGCGAAAAGGCGGATGCGATGAATTGGCGGGCGCGTTGAAAACAGACACGGCCCAGCAAAAGTCCCGATTTGCTGCGCTTGCCATGAAAATGCCAACAGACCTTCCGCCGGTGTTTTTTGCGAGGCTGCTTGATGGACTCGTTGAGACTGAACCTGCAAAGGACGGTGCGCCGGACAACCCCGAAGCAACGCGTTTGCTCGACACCGAGACGATGGTGTCGGTCTTCCGGCGAGTACATGGGCTTCCTGGGCAACCGTGTGGACGCGAAATCAGTTGGGTAGTGAGAAAGATTGCAGACCGCTCGCTGCCTGACGAAGTCCTGGAAATGGTCGCCCACTACGCCGTAAGCGATCCTGACCCAAGCGAAGAACTATGGAAGACGCCTGCCTCGGGCGGAACACCCTACTACGGTGGAGATCCTGAATCTGCGGGGCTAAACTCCAACCGAGGCGCAGCAGCGGGCACGCTTGCAAAATTGCTTTTCGCCGATAAGGGCCGGTGGCCAAAGCTGCAGAACGCGATTCAATCCGTCAGCCGGGATCGCTCACTCGCCGTAAGAGCTATGGCTATCGAGTGTTTGACTGCTGCACTCAATGTGGACCCGAACTGGCCGGTTGAGGAATTCTTGAATCTAGCCGAAGGCGACGATGAAATCCTTGGAGGGCACAATGCCGATTGGTTTCTGCACTACGCAAATATGTCGCATTACCAACGGCTTCGACCTCTCCTGTTAAAAATGTTGCAGTCGGTTAATGAAAAAGTGCGGAAAGTCGCTGCGAACCGCATCACCGTGGCAGCACTTAACGAAAATGCTTCCGAAGGCGATTTAGATGAAGTGTTTCAAGGCGACACCGTGTGTCGAGCAGCAGCGGCTCACATTTTTTCCGATGCCCTCGGATACGAGCCGGTTCGCGCCAAGTGCCGGGAGCATCTGATGAATCTTTTCCACGACCCAGAAAAATCAGTTCGCGACGAGACCGATCGTTGCTTTCGCAAACTCTCGGACGATCACCTTGGCGAAGAAACTGAGTTGATCTTAGCATTCATTAACAGTGAAACGTTCGCCGATGACGCAACGCAACTATGTTTTGCTTTGAAAAAGTCAACCGCTCTTTTGCCGGATGTTGTCTGTGCGATAGCTGACAAGCTGATTCAACTTCATCGTCAAAGGCACGGACAACAGGGCTTTGATCGCTTCTACAGCAGTGGTTACTATATTTCTGAACTCGTCGTTCGCCTTTATCAGCAGACTGTGGATGCCAAAATCAAGTCCCGTTGTCTCGATATTGTTGACGAGATGTTGCGCGTCGAAATTTGGGGCGCAGATGAGGAACTTGAAAAGGCCGAGCGCTAGTCTTTGAAAGTGAAAATCAATTCAACACCGATCACCGTGCCATCCGTGGGAATTTACACGGACGGCGGATGCGAGCCCAATCCCGGCCCGGGCAGTTATGGCGTCGTGTTGTTGCATTCACGAAACGCGCCGCAGTCAGCGGCGGATTTCGGTTGACCAACAAAAACCGGCTGGAATCCTTCGCCGCCATCGCTGCTTTGACGACATCCGCCGGCAAAGCCACAAGTCGGCAAATGCAGTGTTCCCGCAGTCGCGCCGAAACGATTTGAGCGTTCGTGTCAGTGTCGCGCGCAAGATGCCGGCCGCGAGGCGCGGCCGGCCACACCCGGGGCGGGTGTGGTACCCAACCTCGGCAGTCGGACCAACAATTCAGTGATTTTTCGTGCGATTCGGAACCGAATAATAGGCCGGTTTTCGCCATGCGTAAGGATTTACGAAGTGCCGCGATGAACTGTGGGTTCGATCATCAGCGTCAATCAGCGTTCATCAGCGGTTTTCAAACTTTGTCGTGCCGGGTTTCATTCTTCATTGAACCGTTTTCCGAACTCGACGACGTGCTTGTTCCATTGGACCCTCTCGGTCTATGAAATGGAATTCTCGTGGATGGTCGGATCTGGGCTTCGCCGCAATGGCCACGATACTTTGCGCTCACCTGTCGGCTGCATCCGGATTCGAGGTGATGGTTTCCGCCGGGAAGCACGATCGCGTGGATACGCTTGTCACCATGGATATTCCACCTGCGCTCAAAAACGTTCGCGAATGGACCGTTGCAGAGAACGCCGACGGACCCGTCATCGCCGCCCAACGGTGGCTTGACGAGGCGAAGCCGAAGTTAAGCTGGATCATTGCTGGTCGCTTGAACGCCGGAGCTGTGAAGCGATTCATTGTGTCGCCGGAAGGAAGCAATGGTGCTGAAGGCGCTTTGGCTCAATGTGTGGATGATGGCCGGCATTTGATTTTGAAAATCGATCATCGTCCCGTGTTGCAATACAACCATGCGGTGGTCGAATCACCGGCCGGGATTGAATCGATTTATCGTCGGAGCGGGCATATTCATCCGCTCTACACGCCGTCGGGTCGCGAAGTGACGGGGGATTTCCCGCCGGACCACGCCCATCAACACGGCGTGTTTTTTCCGTGGGTGAGAACGACGTTTCGCGGGAAGCCGGTGGACTTCTGGAATCAAAAAGGCGGGACGGCAAAGATCGAGCATGCTGAAATCGTTGGAAAAACTGGTGGCGCCGTCTTCGCGCAATTCACGGTCACGAAGATCCACAGCGCAAAGACTGCCCCGGATCAGTATGAACCCGTGTTGAAGGAACGGTGGACGGTTCGCGCCTACAATGTTTCCGGACTCAACGTGATTGATTTGGAATCGCGACAGGTCAACATTTCCGACGTCCCGTTGAAGATCGCCAAATTCCATTATGGCGGCCTGGCGATTCGCGGGAGTCACGACTGGTACGATGCCGGCCTGGAATCGCGCATCAACAAATTGATGAAAGGCAAGGCGAGTGCCGATGAACTGGGGAAGGTTGTGCCGTTGCGCGACTACCTGACGAGTGAAGGAAAGACGTGGCTGAATGGCAATGCGACACCTGCCCGGTGGGTGGAAATGCACGGGGAAATTGGCGGCAAACCCGCGGGCGTAATGGTGCTCGGTCATCCCGACAATTTTCGGGCGCCTCAAACCGTTCGGCTGCATCCGGGTAAACCGTATTTCTGCTTTGCGCCGATGGCGACTGGAGATTTTGAGATTCTTCCGGGCAAGGTTTACGCCTCAAAATTTCGATTCATCACGCACGACGGCGTTGTAAATGCGAAATTGAATGAACTTCTCTGGCGCGACTATGCCGAACCACCGACAGTGAAAGTGAAACCACTGAAACCCTAGCCGAGCGCCGGTTCGGGTTGCAGTTTGCTGATCCGATCACCGACGCGGATGCGACCGTCCTTGACCACGCGGGCGTAAATCCCTCGCAGCCGCATCGATTTCCATTCTGGTGCGTTGACAAATTTCAAGGCGTCAACGCCATAACGTTGGCTGAATTTCTGACAACCGGTATGCGCCGTTGAGGTGATTTCAATCACCGCCGTTCCGATGCTCAGCCGATCGCCCGGCTTCAGGTTTTCTTCGCTGATGTCCAAATCGACAAACAGGCTGTCACCGGCTGGGGGCCAGTTCGATTTCTCCCCGGCAATCGCGGCGAGGCATCGGCTGTTTGTCATGGCGATTTGCACGTCCGGATGGGGGCTGCCATCGGGCAAAGACATCCAGCATCCGTTGGCCCAATTGTCGCCCTCCAATCCTCCGGCCAGACTAATTTCCATCTCGTCGAGCACTCGTCGGGCTTCCTTGACGGGGCGCGCCACGATTAGTTCCAGAATTCCGTTGTTTTTCGGCGAAGCTTCAATGGCCGGGATGCTTTTCTCCAATTCAGCAAGTGGGATGTTCATTCGGGATTTGGGAGTTCAGTTGCCACAAAGTATACAAATACAAAAAAAACTGGGATAGATCTATTGAGACGTTTCCGTGCTACACTTCCGCGAAGTTTTGCTGCCACGACAAAGATATTAGCGTTGCACTGCCATCTTCTTCCCGTGAACCGGGAGAGGGGAGGAACGAGGGAGAGGTTCGCCACGAAGAAACCTCCTCTCCCCAGCCCTCTCCTCCATTCCGATGGAGGAGAGGGAGTGTTTGCGGTTCGGCCGTGCTGGGATTTCTTGTGGTCATCGAATATTCGTTGACCGAGTAGCAGCCGACGTGAGAAGGCTCTGACTTGATCCGATTTCCAGACGACAAATGAGCCTCCTGACGTCGGCTGCTACGGCAGATTGTATTTTCGTGGTCATTTGGAGCGCTCGGTTGACCGCTACCTTGGCAATCGATCCGGCATGTCGGCGACGACGTAGGCCATGACCGCCATGAAGGCAACGCATTCCTGCACTTCCTTGGGCGTCAGTTTGTCGATTGTGTCGGCGTCGGTGTGGTGAAACCAGAAGTAGCGTTCGCGATTCACTTCGAGGTGCATTGCCGGTACGCCTTCGGTCAACAGTTGCATGACGTCCGCGCCCCGGCAGCCCCAAGCCAGCCTGGCGGGGCGAATGGGCTGGAGCAGTTGGCCGATTTCCTGGAGGTAAGGCATGGCTTTCTCGCTGCCGGCGAATCCGAAGCCCGTGGGTTTGAAGGCGCCGGAATCGGATTCAATGCCAAGCAGGTGATCGCGGAGATCGGTCTTGTGATCCCTTCGGTAGGTCTTGGCACCCGCCATGCCATTTTCCTCGTTTGTCCAGAGCACGATACGAATGGTGCGTTTTGGTTTGAGGCCGAGTTTCAGGATCAATCTCGCCGCCTCCCACGCTGCCAGGCACCCGCCGCCATCGTCCATCGCGCCCGTGCCGACATCCCACGAATCGATGTGGCCGCTCACGATGACGATTTGCTCCGGGTGTTCGGTCCCGACAATGTCGGCGATGACGTTTCGTGATTCCACGTCCGGCAATTGTTTTGCGGTCATGTGCAGGCGAACAACGGGTGTTTCGCCGCGGTCCTGCATCCGATGGAGCATCATGGTGTCCTCGATGGTGATGGCGGCGTGAGGAATCTTTTTTACGTTGGGGTCGTAACGCATTCCGCCGGTGTGCGGGGTTTGCATCGAGAACGGGCCGACGGATCGAATCAGGCTGGCGACCGCCCCGGCCTTCGCGGCCTCGATAGCTCCATTGACGCGAATCATGACGGTTTCGCGATACTCGGTATAGGGGACGTCGAACACGATAATCTTCCCCTTCGCGTCGGCCGCCCGCGTCTGCAAGTCCTTGAAGCTGTTTACGACCAGCACCGAAGCGGTGATGCCTTCGGGCGGCGTTGCAATGCTGCCTCCGAGTCCGAGCATGGGCAGATTGCGGGAACGGGGCGTGACCAATTGAGCTGATTCCCTGCCGCGCACCCAGTTGGGAACCATGACCTTTTCGCCATGCACATTCTGAAATCCATCCTTCTTCATCTCGGCCAGACACCAGTCGATGGCGTCTTCAAGATTCTTTGAACCACTGAATCGCGGTCCGAACTTGTCGCAGAGTTCGGCCAGTCGCCGATAGGCGAAGTCTTCACTCGTAGCGCGTTTGATAATCCGGTCCGCAATCGGCTGATAACTCGGTGGAACGAGCGCGGATTCGGCTGCCGTCGTGGAAATGGCAAACACGCTTGCCACCGTCGAAATTATCAGGGCACGCAGAAAGAGAGAGACGGGAGTCATTCTGGACCCCGAAGCGGAAAGGGGAGCGCGCCCGCCTCGGGCGCAGTTTTCCGTGCCCTCGAGGAAAACGCGGTTGCATCGAAAGGATTCAAGCGTTCGTGTCAGCCGCGCGCGTAAAATGCTGGCCGCGAGGCGTGGCCAGCCACACCCGGGGCGGGTGCGCTCCCCAACTTCCAATTCAGGATTCATGCGGGCTCCATAGCAGGAAAGAAAGGCGGTGACAAATCCTTGTGTAGCAGCCGTTGCTATTTGCCGATGATGTCAAACTCCGCAATTGAAGCCCAGGGTCCGCCAGTCACTTCGGACAGCGCACGGATGCGAACGAAGCGACCCTCTGTTTCCTGGCATTTGACGTCCTGGGCATCTCGTAGCTTTCCAAGAGTGGCTTTGATGGGCGGACTGTCGAAATGGTCCTTGGAATTGCTGACCGATATCTCGATGTCCTTGATGGCGCCGTTCCAACCTCCGTCCTGGCGCGCGAGATAACGGAAGCCGCGTATCGAATGAGCCGCGCCGAGATCGATGACCAGTTCGTGCGGATGTCGGCTGAGTTCGCCGCTGAACTGTGAATGCCAAATCGTTTCGGTATCGCCATCGATCGCGTTGCGGGCAAACTTCTGGTTGCCCTTGTTTTCACTGCTGAAGGAGACGATTTTGAATCCCTTGTTTGAAATCAGACCCGCGGTTGGAAACGAACTGTTTGCCGCGCCCTTCTTTTTCCTGCCTTTGGCTTTGGGAGGCGGTCGGGTGTCGCCGAACTTTGCCTGACGATCGCGCTCGTGAATTGCCGGATCGTGAAACGTGCCCTCCACCGCCGGCGTGTGCGCCTGCTTTGCGTAGGCCTGCATCCGCCGCAATATGTCCGGGTGCTTCGCAGCAATGTCGTTCGCTTCGCTGACGTCGGTTTTCAAATCATACAGTTCCCACGGTGCGTTTTGCCGGGGTTGGATGGCCTTCCACGAGTTCATCCGCACCGCCGTTTGTTGTCCGATTTCCCAGTAAAGGTATTCGTGCAGTTTTTGCTGACGCCCGGCGGCCGTGGCGCCAAGCAGTTCGGGGAGGATGGAGATGCCATCCGTATCGGGCGAAGCCTTGGCGCCGGCCACCTCCAGAACGGTCGGCATGACATCGGGAAAATACCAGAGATGATCGCTGACCCTCCCCGGTTCTATTTTTCCCGGCCAACGCACGATCATCGGAATGCGCAATCCGCCCTCATACAGATTGCCCTTCTTGCCACGGAACTCGACGCCGGTCTGCGGGTCCTTGTTGGCGCTGTGAAAACCACGCGGACGATCCGGGGTTGAGAAATAATCGTTGCCGCCATTGTCGCCGCAGAAGAACACAAGCGTGTTGTCGTCGAGTTTCAGTTTTTTGAGCAGCGCGAACACCTCGCCGAGCTGCCGATCGAGCAGGCCGACCATCGCGGCATAACGCTTCGCCTGATCCGGCCAATCCTTGTCCTTGTAAATCGCCCAGGCCGGGTCGCTGTCCGGGATGTCGAAAATGCCGTGCGGCGGCGTAAAAGGCATGTAACAGAAGAAGGGTTGACCTTTATTGTCGCGAATAAACTGCATCGCCTGGTCAAAGATGACGTAGTGCGAATAATTCGTCCCGGTGCTGCCACCTTTGTTGCCGGGCAGGGGATACTCCACGCTGTTTCGCACGATGTATTTCGGGTAGTACGAATGCGCGTGTACCTGGTCGTAGTATCCGAGGAAGACGTCAAAGCCGTGCTTCTCAGGAACGCCCGTTGAGCCGCGCCCGCCGCAACCCCATTTCCCAAATCCGCCGGTCGCGTAACCAGCGCGCTTGAGCATCGAGGCAATCGTCTCCTCGTCCGCCCGCAACGGTGTCCCGCCGCCGTTCACGCGGACCGAGGTGTGCCCGCTGTGTTTGCCGGTCATCAGGACACAACGCGTCGGCGCGCAGACGGAGGATCCCGCCAGCGCCTGCGTGAATCGGACGCCCTCATCCGCCATGCGATCGATGTTGGGCGTCTTGATGTTCGGGTTGCCCATGTGCGACAATTCGAAATAGCCGAGCTCGTCGCACATGATGTAAATGATGTTGGGTTTGCGTGCGGCGGCCTCCGCGGAATGGCTGCTCCCCGCCAACAGGAGTGCCGCGGCGATGAATGCGAAAATCGGGCGAATCATGGGCGGAATGGAACAACCGCAACCGTTCCGACGCAATAGCGGAATTGATCTGCTGTCCGATCGTCAGGGTGCTTTCGGCGCGGCAACACGCGAATTGCGGAGAACGGGTGAACGGGAAAAAATCCAAGCGCCAGAACTCAAGCCTCAAAGAAGCTTCAAATTCCAGGCCCCAGAGGCGATTTCAAAACCTCGTAGCAGCCGAGGTAACGAGGCTCAAACTTCAAGAAGTTCAGAGCCTTCTCACGTCGGCTGCCACAGTTTTGCAATTGGCTCCCCAATCGGAATCCGCCGTTCCCTGTGCGTGTCCAAAGTCTCCGAAATGGGTGGAAGCATCAGTGCATCCGCATCCGACTGAATGTCTCTGAATCTCAGGCTACCGCAAAAACTGGCATCGCTGGCTTCGCCCTCGGCGCGATTTGCCGCATGCTGCCCGAATCAGCCTGCAACATGTCGAGACACGAAAGCCCAGGGTAATCATGAGTAAGACCAGACGTTATATGCTGCTGGGAGTCGCCACGATGGCTTCCGCTGAGTTTCAGGGAAACGTGCTGCTGCGTGGCAACCTTATCGACTTCTTTCTGGCCATGGCATTGTATGCCGTGATCTCGCGCGTTGCGTACACGATCGGGGAAAGGGTGAGGAACGATCTCTGGTTCTACATCGGTGGCGGTCTGTTTGGCCTGCTTTTCATCGAATGGTACCTGATCGGGTTCTATCCGGGATCCGGCAAGGCGGGCATCCACGTGGCGATGTTCACGAACTGGGCGGCCGTGTTTGTCGTGCCACGGCTTTTTGCCTCAGAGCGGGTCGAACCATCTATGCGCAACAGGGTGAAATGGACTATCATCACCTACTCGTTTGCCGCGCCGCCATTGGTTCTTGCGCTGCCCATTCCGCGCGGGGGCTCGGTGGCAATCCTGATGACCCTCTACAGCATCACCCTCAGCTTTCTGTTTGTCCCGTTTTTGACAAGTGGTGATGCCGCCGCAAAAAAGATGCGTAAAATTCTGTGGATTGGTGTCGCTGCGGCAGTGATCAACATACTGGTGTGGTGAGCG
>CALBIE010000314.1 GCA_937893495.1 uncultured Verrucomicrobiales bacterium
GGCGGAATAACTGGATTTCCCTTGGCGAATGGTTAATTAGTTTCCGCGCATGATACTGGTCATCGACAACTACGATTCTTTCACCTTCAACCTGGTGCAGTACCTGGGCGAGTTGGACGTGAACATGCAGGTGCATCGCAATGACCAGATATCTTTCGACCAGATTCGTGAATTGAAGCCGGAACGCATCCTGATTTCGCCCGGTCCGTGTTCGCCGAAGGAAGCGGGATTTTCAAATGACATCATCCGCGAATTCGGACCGAAGCTCCCGCTGTTCGGCGTGTGTCTGGGCCACCAGTGCATCGGCCACTGCTACGGCGCGGAAGTCGTTGTCAACGACCGGCTCATGCACGGAAAAACGTCACCCATCAAACACGACGGCAAGGATGTTTTTGAAGGCATGCCCAATCCCTTCACCGCCACGCGTTATCATTCACTCGTGGTGAAGCGCGACACCTTGCCCGACTGCTTCGAGATTACGGCCGAGACGGAAGAAGGGGAAATCATGGGCCTGCGACACAAACAACATCCCATCTGGGGCGTTCAGTTCCACCCGGAAAGCATCCTTACGGAGAACGGCCGGCAGATCATGAAGAACTTTTTGAAGCTGGGGAGTTGATTCTCAAACTCTGCTCGAGCACGGCATCGTAATATTAAATCGTGCGATGCGAAAGGAGGCCCGGTCAGGTGCAAGGTTTCAAAGGTTTTTCTTCCAATAATCGGGATGGCGTTGAAGGTGCATAACCGAGGCAACTACAATTTCATCCGGCCGAATCTGATAAACCAATCCGTATGGGAAACGCCGTAGTCGGCAACGCCGCTGAGAATCCGATATGTGGCTCGGAAGTTCCGGGTTTTTGCGAATCACGTTCAGCGCATGCTGAACCTTATCAAGAAATTCCAACCCGAGGCCCGAAACCTGTTTGTCGTAAAACCTTGCGGCCGCAACCAATTCGGACTCGGCTGGTGACAGAAACCGAAGCCTCATTGAGTCAGGCTATTGCGGGCATCGGCGATGACATCTTCGGCGTCACGTGCAGCAACTTCCCCCCGGTCATAAGCCGCCAGACGGTCGGCCGATTCGCGATCCCAAGCTGATCGAATGGAGGGATCTTCCAGACTCTGCAGGAGGTGATCGGCCAGAATCGCCCGATCGGGCGCGCTGAGTTGAAGCGCTTGCTTCTCCAAAATTGCCAGTTTCATAACGAATTAGATACTACCTTAGGGTTCCGTTGCCAAGCCGATCTGAAAGGCACCGAAAACCGACTCCTGTCATTTGTTTTGCGTACACGACTTCGCTGCCTGACTACACCGTATCAAGTTGCCAAGCTTGTTGCTAGTCCTTCGTCGCATCGGCTGCACTATGAACTCCCTTGTTAAGCGTTTGCTTCTTAAACCTCCGATTTCTGAGCTGACCAATGAGAAAGCAACCAACACCGATGAAAATGAACGAAATAAAAAGATCGGTGGCGAGCAAACAGACAGACCGCAAAACACCCTGCTCTAACGTCGGAATGACTCGTTGTAGTCTTGGCGGGACAAAAACACCCAACAAGAACAAGAGAACGCCAACGTTGACCAGGATGGATTTTCTCGGTTTTGGTGGATCTGCCGATGTAGGTGCTTCACTCATTTGCTAATAGTATTCCTCTTTGTCAATACTGCTCCAATACGCGAATCTAATCTATCAGTCGAGCCCACATTTGAATGTTGGCAAGGCCCTTCAGTTGCCGCAGCTTTTCGAGCGCTTGCGATTAGAGCCAATCCGCGTTCACGCAAACACCCGCGTCACCACGTTTCCGAATACATCCGTTAACCGCTCGTCGCGGCTGTTATGACGATACGTCAGCTTGGTGTGATCAAATCCCATCAGGTGCAGGATGGTGGCGTGGATGTCGTGGACGTGTGTTTTGTCCACGGCGGCTCGAAGTCCGACCGGGTCGGTTTCCCCGATGACCTGACCACCCTTGACGCCGCTGCCGGCCATCCACATGCAGAAACCGTGCGGATTGTGGTCGCGTCCGTCGGTTCCTTCGCTCATCGGCATGCGGCCGAATTCACCGCCCCAAATGACCAACGTGGAGTCCAGCAAGCCGCGGGACTTCAAATCCTTCAGGAGGCCGGCAATCGGCAGGTCGCTGGCCGCGCAGAGGTTTGAATGATTGGAATCCATCTTGGAATGGCCGTCCCAACCATTGGTATCGCCACAATAAAGTTGCACGAAGCGAACGCCGCGCTCCAGCATCCGGCGCGAGAGCAGACAACGGGTTCCGAAATCGGCCGTCGTCTTGTTGTCCAGTCCGTAAAGTTTTCTCGTTGCCGGTGATTCCTGCGAAGCGTCCACAACTTCGTGCGCGTGGGATTGCATGCGGAACGCCAATTCGTAGGCGGCAATACGCGCGGCGAGCGGCGAATCCTCGGCTCCTTCCGGGAGGGAATTACGGTTGAGGCGGTTGATCAGGTTGACCGTGTTCCGCTGTTGTTCGTTGGAAATTCCTTCCGGCGTGTTGAGATTGAGAATCGGTGTCGTACCGCCGCGCAAAATGGTTCCTTGATAAGTCGAGGGAAGGTATCCATTGCCCCAGGCCGGAGCGCCGCCTTTGACCCAGCCTTTTGGATCGGGCATCACGACGAACGCCGGCATGTTCTGGTTTTCCGTTCCCAATCCGTAAGCGGCCCACGCGCCGAGACTGGGTCGTCCCATCAGGATGGAACCGGTGTTCATCAGGTAAACCGATTCCGGATGCGTCACGCTATCGCCATGGCAACCGCGCAAGACGCAGATTTCATCCATGTGTTCGGCGATGTGCGGCAACCAGTCGGAGACCTCGAGTCCTGACTGACCATGTTGCCGAAACGGACGCAGCGGCGGCAGCAGATTATTCTTTGCCACTTTGCGGCGCGTCTTGAATTCACCGAAGGAATCGGGAATCGGTTTTCCGCCCAGGCGAACGAGCTCTGGTTTGTAATCGAACAGATCGACATGGCTGGGTCCGCCAGACATGAAAAGAAAGATGACCCTTTCGGCGGTCGCGGGAAAATGCGGTTGGTGCGGCATCAACGGATTCGCGGTGACCGCCGGGGAAGCGAGCAACTCGTCACGAGCCAGCAGGGACTGCAACGCCAGCATCCCGAACCCACCGCCGGCGGTGCGCAGGAAGTTGCGCCGAGTGGTCGGCATGGTTTCAGGTCCGCTCGGTCCGTTGCAATTCATCACCGGCAACAATAGCCGTTCGCATGCGCGAATAAAGCATGATTTTCACACGGGAAAGATGCGGATGCCCCCAAGAGGCGAGGCGCTGCGGCGCCGCGGGGCTCAATAAAAATGGACTTGCGGTGTTCGCGACGGTGGTTCTATAAGTGGAGACTCCATGAAAGCCATCTGCCGTTTTCTTGTCATTGGCGTTTTGCTCCATTGCTTCACGCCTTCAATTACCGCCCAGGTCGTCGGTTATTCCTTCGAGCGCCGTCAAATTCACAGTCAATTGAGAAGCAATACCGTGCCGGCATTTTACGGAGTCATGGTCAATGCCGTTTCGATTACGGGTAACCTGACGGGTGGCGACGTGCGCGGTCCGCTCGTCACCAATTTGCTCGGTGGAAGTGGAGCGCTGGTTAATTTTCGCACCAACTGGCCGGCGCTGGACACGAACCAGATCAGCGGATCGACGAATCTCAACGCGGCGTATCCCACCGGCACGTATCAATTGAACATTACCTACAAGCCGCTGCTGACCACGTTGACCAACACGCAGAACTTTGACCTAACGAATGACTTTCCAACGGTGCTGCCGGAAGTGACCAACATTGCGCCTTTTTCGGCATTGTCCGCTTCGCAGGTTTTTCAATGGCCTTCATTTGCGGGCAGCACGAATGATCATGCTTCGTTCTATCTGCTCGAAGGCGTGGTCGATACCAATAAAGTGATCGAACTGCTCGAAGCGTTCAAGGAAGAGGGGACACAGGCGCTGACCAACGCGGTTCTGAATGCGACCAACAATCTGACGTTTCTCGCGCGGGAGCGAAACATCGGCGCTGGAACCAATTCGATCACCGTCAATGGCATTGACCCGATGTCCGGGCATCTGGCGGTCCTCCAGTTCCACAACATCAGTCAGACGACCAACGTGTTGATTCCGGCCGAGGTGGCGAGCGTGTCAGGCAGTTTTATTTTCTATCCGCGCTTGCAGGCGCCGACGCTGGTGATCCAGCCAACCAACAAGATCGCCCTTACTGGCGGAACCGCTTTCTTTGGCGCGGTTGCGGCCGGCTGGCCGCTGTTCTATCAGTGGTATCAGAACAGCAACGCCATTGCCGGCGCGACGAGCGCGTTGCTTTCGATTACCAATGCTCAAGCCTCCAATGCGGGAGCGTATCACGTGACGGTAACGAATAGCGCGGGTGCGGTGGCCAGTACGCCCGTCAATCTCAACGTGTTGGCGGTAACTCAACTCTCTTTCAGCCTCCCCGTGGCAACCAACGGCGGTTTTCAGATGGCACTGCAATCCGCGGCGGGTATCACCAATGTGATCGAAATGTCCACTAACCTGATTGACTGGACGAACATTGCCGTGCTCACCAACTCGACGCAATTCACCGACACGAACGCGCTCGGTGCGCCGGCGCGTTTCTATCGATTTCTCATCGCTGAGTAGGAGTTCTTCGCCGGTATCGAAAATCGGGATTGTTCATCCGTTGAGCCGCGATACACTGCGGTTCGTTACTCCCTGTATCACCTATGAATACGCCATCGAAAGCCGTTGTTCTCTCCATCTGCATCTCTGTTTGGTCTATCGGAATAGCCGAAGCTGCCCCCGGTGTTTTTCGCGCTGGGTCGGCCAAGGTGGATATCACGCCAAAGAAATGGCCCGTCTCGCTGGTCGGCTCGTTTTCGGATCGTCTGGCGGACAAGGCGTTTGATCGCTTGCACGCGCGGGCGCTCGTGCTGGAAGAAGGCCGCACACGCGTGGCCATGGTCGTGGTGGACAATTGCCTGATTCCGCGAGCGGTTCTCGATGAGGCGAAGAAACGCGCGGCAAAGATTTCCGGCATCCGCATCGACCGCATGCTGGTCAGCGCGACACACAGTCATTCCGCGCCGGCCTCCAAGACGTGGGCCGCCATCGGCATAAAAGCCGATCCGGATTACCTTGAGCAGTTGCAGGACGGAATCGCACAGGCAATTCATCTGGCGGAAAAGAATCTCGTGCCGGCCGAAATCGGCTGGGGCGTCGCGGATGCGCCCAAGCACGTCTTCAATCGTCGCTGGTACGTCAAGCCTGAGGCCATCGGCATGGATCCGTTTGGCAAAACGAATGACATCGTCAAGATGAACCCGCCACGCAAACCGGACTGGTTGATCAAGCCGGCCGCGCCGACCGATCCCGAGGTATCCTTCATCACGGTGCGTTCGAAGTCGGGAAAACCGATTGCGCTGTTCGCAAACTACTCGCTGCATTACGTCGGTGGAGTTCCGGCGGGCGGCGTGTCGGCGGATTACTACGGCGAATTCGCCCGGATGATGGAAAAGGATCTTGGCCGGGATGAGCCTGGTTTTGTTGCCATCATGTCCAACGGCACGAGCGGAGACATCAACAACATCAATTTCACTAACCCGTGGCCACGCCGTGAGCCGTTCGAGCAAATCAAGATTGTCGCCCGATACGTTGCTGATGCCGTGTTGGCGGAACATTCGAAAGTGAAATTCCAGGAATGGGTTCCGGTAAAAATGGTGCAAAAGGAATTAGCCGTTAAAACGCGTCGGCCGACAGCCGAGCAGGTCGCTCAGGCAAAGGTATTTCTGGCGGAACCGGATGACAAAAAACTGCCACCCCGCGCCCGGGCATACGCCAATTGGACGCTGATGCTGGCGGAGCAGAAGGTGGACAAAATCATCATCCAGGCTTTGCGAATCGGGGACCTGGGCATCGCCACTCTGCCTTGCGAGACTTTTGTCGAGATTGGTCTCGATATTAAAAAACGCAGTCCAATGAAGCGGACCTTCACCGTCGAACTCGCCAATGGTCACAGTAGTTATCTGCCCACACCGGAGCAGCACAAACTGGGTGGATACGAAACGTGGTTGGGCAGTTGTATTCTTGAAGAAAATGCCTCCGTCAAGATCACCAATCAACTGCTCTCCATGCTTAAACAGATTGCGAAGTAGGCGGCGACTGTCATCAGGATTTTATGGTCCATCTAGACTCAAATCAATTGGTGTCGCCTGCAAATAACAAGGGGAGCGCGCCCGCCTCGGGCGCTGTCTTTGGCGCCCTCGCCAAAGACATGGAGCGGAGCGTGTTTTGCAGATCGACTGATGACCCTTCGGAGGCTTCCGGTTTTGCGACAGCCACAAGGGGAATCCGCGGGGGCGCGGATTCCAACGCCCGGGGGCGGGCGTGCTCCCCCGTTCTGCGTCGGCGCGAATTCCTGATCGCGACCGGTGCATTTGCGGTCTCGGCTGCCATCCGCTCCAGCGCCGCCCCTGTGAAACTTGAACGACAGGTCGGCCTCGTTGCCGCCACGCTCGCGCAACATCAGGACTTCCGGAAAAAGGGAGGCCTTGAACTGATGGACCTGCCAAAGGCCATCCACGGCGAACTCGGCATGACGGTCATCGACATGAACACGATGAATTTCGCCGAGTTGAACGAACGGGTTGCCGGGCAATTCCGCACTGCGGCAGACAAGGAAGGTTGCGTCCTCACGAATCTCAAGTTGAACCAGCGGGGACTGGATATCGGCGACGCGGACGAGGGCAAACGAAAGCACGCCCTGGATGTTTATCGGAGATCCGTCGATGCCGCCGCGATCATGGGAATGCGCTGGGTGCGTCCATTGCCGACCGCGAAGGCGCCGCAACAGTCCCATCTGATCGATTCCCTGCGTCGGCTCGACGATTACGCCCGGCCCAAGGGGATTCGCGTCTTGATCGAAAACTTCGGCTGGATGCAGGCCGATGCGGACTCGGTGGTGAAGCTGATTAATGCGGTCGATCGCGATCTCCCGGCCTCACCGGACACGGGCAATTGGAACAGCAACGCGGTGCGTTACGCCGGATTGGAACTGACGTTTCCGCTCGCCGCAACGTGCGACTTCAAGGCCAAGACATTGGGGCCGGACTTCGAACACAAAGCCTACGACCTCAAGCGCTGCTTCGACATCGGCTGGAAGGCGGGTTTTCGGGGGCCGTGGTGTATCGAGCACGGCAACAACGATCTCAAAAAGCTTTGGACCGAACTGCGCTGGGTTCGCGATCAACTGCTCAAGTGGATGAAGGAGGCGGCTTGAACCGGAACCATGTAAATGGAAAGGCCGGAGCGCGGAATTCATTCCGCGGAAGCGTCCACTTCGCACCAGCGTTCACGCGCTTTCGCATATCGTCGGGTTCCCAAATTATTTCGGGTTTCAGAAACACCCGTCGAAATCCACGCAAGCCGATTGGCAGATTCGCGTTTCTGCGGAATAAATTCCGCGCGCCATTTGCATCAATCCGGCTGAAAGGGTGCATCAATTACGTCGCCTCGGCTGTCATCGGCATCGTGACAAGCCTGTCAGCGGCGGATCATCCGACCGTCCTGATGATCGCCGTGGACGATTTGCGGCCGATGCTTGGGTGTTACGGTGACCCGCGTGCCAAGACTCCCAATATTGATCGCCTGGCAAAGCGGGGCGTGGTGTTTGAGCGGGCTTACTGCCAATATGCCAAGTGCGGCGTATCGCGATTGTCGCTCATGTCCGGCCTTCGGCCCGACGCCATCAATGCGTTCGGAGGGCATCATCGGAGATACGCGGACGCCTTCCGCAAGCGACGGCCCGATGCCACGCCGTTGGGACAATGGTTCCGGGAGCAGGGTTATCACACCCGGGGCTTGGGCAAGATTTATCACGATGGTTGGGATCAGGAATCCAACTGGTCGGAGCCTGCCCTCCCTGGACGCGAGAAGGAGATGCTTGAGATTCACGATGATTCCAAACCCGGAGGACGGTCGATCATAGCCGACCGTTGGAAATGCCCGGTCATGCAGAGTCCCGACGTGCCGGATGAACATTTCTTTGCCGGGCGCATGACCACGGAGGCCATCCGCATTCTTCGCGACGACCAGCGAAAACAGCCATTGTTTCTTGCCGTGGGTTATCGCCGACCGCACCTGCCGTTCATCGCCCCAAAGAGGTATTTTGATCTGCATGAGCCCGACCGTTCGTGGTTGGCAAAGAATCCCAATCCACCAACGGACTCGCCGGTGATGGCGTGGTTCAACGGGGACGCCTACGTCGGTGGTGCGAAGAAGTTGGGGCTTAAAATGCCAAACCCACCGACGCGGGAGCAGGCGCCCGACTGGAACGGCTACGAAATGCGGAGCTATCTGGGCGTGCCTAATCGTGGGCCAATCGACGTTGACCTGCAGTTGAAACTGATCCAGGCGTACGCGGCGTGTGTCGGTTATGTGGATGCGCAGATCGGGCGGTTGCTGGATGAACTGGAATCCTCCGGCCGTCTGGAACAGACCGTCATCGTTTTTTGGTCGGATCACGGCTGGCAACTGGGTGAGCACAGCGCCTGGAGCAAGATGACCAATTTTGAGGTGGCGACGAAGGTGCCGTTCATCATCGTCGCGCCGGGCATCAAGCCCGCGCGCACTCGTAATCTGGCGGAACTTGTGGACCTGTATCCCACGCTGTGCGATCTGGCGGGCCTGAAACCACCGAAGCATCTGGAAGGCGAGAGCCTTGAGCCGGTGTTGCGCGATCCATCGGGGAAACTCACCACAACGGCGCTGAGTCAGCATACGCGCTACCAGGAACAATTCATGGGTCGCGCCATGCGCACGGATCGATATCGCTATGTTGAATGGCAAAATCAACGCACGGGGAAACTGGAGGCGACCGAACTCTATGATCACGCGAACGATCCACTTGAAACGCGGAACATCGCCGCGAAACCAGGGCAGGCAGATGTCGTCAGCAGACTGTGCGAGCAACTTGCCGCCGTCTGGAAGGCTGGCCGGCCGGAACGCGGGCCTCATACCGGATCCGATCAGTAGGATTGAAAGTTGAATCGGCCTGATGCCGGATGGGCGGACGGACCATTACGTGGCGCAGGCGTCCCGCCTGTGAAAGGCCGCGACTTGTCAATCGGGACATCCGGATTACCCGGACCCGTGTCTGGGGCCGCGTGAGTCGCGTGCAGGCGGGACGCCTGCGCTACAATCGCGAATCGACGATCGTTCGCAGTTTGCTGTTCGCCATATTTCCCGTAGGATCAACAACACCAAAATGAACCGCCGAAACTTCGTTTCAACTCTCGCCGTCGTTCCGTGCGCATTGGCGTCGTCCGGTCTTCGCGCCGCCTCAACGCCGGGCAAACGCATCACGTTCGGCTTCAGCACGTATGGCATGAAGGCGCTGAAGACCGAGGCCGCGATCAAGACACTCGCAGGAATTGGTTATGATTCCGTCGAGTTGACCGTCTGGAGCGGCTGGGACGCTGACAGCACGAAGTTTTCGAAGGAGCGCAGGAAGTCGATTCGCGGTGCACTGGAAGAGTCCGGTCTGCTGCTGACCAGCTTCATGGAAAAGTTTTCCAACTCGGACAAGGCGGCGGACCAAAAGCTGGTGCTCGATCGGATTCGGGCGGCCGCCGATCTCGGACGCGACTTGTCCCCGAAACATCAACCGTTGATCCAATCGACGCTGTCGGGAAAGAAATGGGAGGACATGAAGGAGACTTATCTCCGGCAGCTTGAACAATGGGGCGCCGTCGCGGCGAAGGGTCGGATTGTCGTCGCCATCAAGCCGCATCGCGGCGGCGCGCTCAGTCGGCCCAGCGAGGCGGCTTGGTTGATCGAAAAACTCGGCAAACCGAAATGGCTACGGATGTGCTACGATTACAGCCACTACGATTTCCGCGACATGCCGATGGAGGACACGATCAAAACCGCGCTTCCCTACACCTCCCACATCGCCATTAAGGACGCGGTGATGGAGAACGGCAAAGTTCGATTCGTGAATCCCGGGCTCGGAGGACGAACCGACTACGCGAAACTGATTCGCCTCTTCCACGCCGGCGGATACCGCGGCGATATCTGCTGCGAAGTCAGCGGGATGGTGTGGAGCAAACCGGGATATGATCCGGTGGCTTCAGCGAAACAATGTTATGAGTCAGTAGCGCCTGTGTTTCCAAAGGCCGGAATTGGGAGAATCGCTGACAAACAAAAATAAACGGATTCACGAGATCAGCCACGGAAAACAAAACCGAAACCAGCAACTGTGTCTGCGCGTCGGACTCGATCAAGTCTACCCGGTTTTCTTAGTCTGCTGGTTGTCAAAGTGATCTGGCGATGTAAACTCATTTGATTGTCCATATGCCCGCATACGAACGGTCAAAGCCATTGTCGGCACGTGCTCGGTTTCTCGTGAAATGTACAGAGAAACCGACCATTGATCCACGCGAT